>NZ_JBEHVX010000097.1:0-8323 GCF_040227455.1 Catenibacterium sp. RTP21428st1_D7_RTP21428_210409
TTTTCTAAATTATTCAAACTTGTTTTTAAGTTTGTCTTTTTTTATACGTTTTGATTGATTTTTGTTTCACACTTAATTCCTCCTTTACAATTCTTTCTATAACTATATTATACATAAAAAAAACTAAAAAAACAGTCTTGACATAAAATATAAAAAAAGAAGACGTTAATGTCTTCTTTAAGCTAAGTATTTCTTTAAGTCTTCTACTTTATTTAATTTTTCCCATGGGAATTCAACATCAGTACGACCAAAGTGTCCATAAGCAGCTGTTGGGCCATAGATTGGATTTAATAAATCTAATGTATTGATGATACCCTGAGGAGTTAAATCAAATTCTTTCTTGATTGCATCTAAGATGACTTCATCAGCTACCTTACCAGTTCCATAAGTATCAACATGCACACTTGTAGGATCCTTTACACCAATTGCATAAGATAACTGGATTTCAATACGATCACATAATCCTGCTGCAACAATGTTCTTAGCGATATAACGAGTGATATAAGCTGCACTTCTATCTACCTTTGATGGGTCTTTACCAGAGAATGCGCCTCCACCATGTCTTGCCATTCCTCCATAAGTATCAACAATGATCTTACGTCCTGTTAAACCAGTATCACCATGAGGACCACCAATAACAAATCTTCCTGTTGGATTGATGAATACCTTGTAATCTTCATTCATATGATGTTTTCTTACAACTTCCTTCATGATCTTTTCTTTAATGAATGTCTTGAATTCTTCTTCATTGAAATCTGGATCATGCTGGATTGACATAAGGATTGTATCAACCTTTGGATTATTTTCATCTGTATAATCAATAGTTACCTGTGATTTCATATCAGGTCTTGCATGTTTGAATGTACCGTTATGTCTTAATTCACTTGCATAACGTACTAATTCGTGAGCCATAGAGATTGGTAAAGGCATATATGTTTCAGTTTCATTTGTTGCATAACCAAACATGATACCCTGGTCACCTGCACCACCTACTTCTACATTTGTACCTAATGCGATATCACTAGACTGTGTATCCATTACTACCTTGATTTCACAAGTATCTGCATCAATACCTAAATCTTCAGCAGTATAGCCAATTCTTCTCATAACATCACGAGCCACTGCTTCATAATCTACTTTCGCATTTGTTGTAATTTCTCCACCAATGACTAATAAATTAGTTGTTGCAAAACATTCACAAGCTACACGTGAATATTTGTCCTGTCTTAAGCATTCATCTAAAATTGCATCACTGATCTGATCACAAAGCTTATCTGGATGTCCTTCTGATACAGATTCTGATGTAAATAAGTTCTTTTCCATTTTTTCTTTTCCTCCTGTAATAAAAAAGCTCTCCTCAAAGAGGAAAGCGTACTAATCTGCTTCCTCTTATTGTTCAAGTAATACTTGCTTGGTCAAGGCACCTTCTATATAAGGGTTGCCACCACTTTAAAACGATCCTCATCTGTGTGGTTCTGAATAAGAGTATAAAAATATTTAATTAAATTGCCTGTACTTCAATAACGCCTGGGACTTCTTCTACTAAAATCTGTTCAACACCATCTTTAATAGTAGAATCTAACATCATGCATCCCGCACATGCACCAAGCATATGTACATAAACGATGCCGTCTTTGAAATCAACGAATTCTAAGTCTCCACCATCTCTTTGTAGATAGGGTCTCAACTTATGAATGACTTCCTTAATGGCTTCAATCTTTTCTTCCATGATTTCACCTCGCTTCTGCTTGACCATTATAACACACAAAATAAAAAAGAAAAGTGATATACCCTATAGAATCACTAAAAAACATACTTATTTATTAGACAATTTTATTAGATTGCACATTTTTAAGCATAATTCACTGTTTTTTGTACATATTCTATGATTCTTACCAAGCATAATAAAAGAACCCCTGAGGGTTCTTCAACGTTATTCATCACTGTTATTTTTAATATAATCCAATACAAAATGAATGACATAGAGTACGACAATCATCCATCCTACAGACATAAGAACATATCTACACAATTCAATATCCCATATTCCAGCTTCAAACTTATAGTTACTTACTATAGTTGGAACTTGTGTGAGTATATAGAGTAATGCAGCAACCAAAATATATAATATTTTTTTCTTCATATGGTTCTCCTCTACTGTGTTAGCATATACTAACTATACCATACTCATTTTTTTGTAAAGTATATCATATTAAATACAAATTATTTATCTTTTTCACATTAAAGAATTATTATTATCTATTCTTTTATCACTATTATAATTATGCTATAATGCAGTTGATTGGAGGCGTGCAATGGAACATCAAGTTCATGTAGGTGACATTGTTGATGTGACCATTACTGGTATTCAACCATATGGTGCATTTGCTTTATTGCCTGATGGAAGTAGCGGATTAATCCATATATCAGAAATATCTGATGGATTTGTTCGTGACGTAAATCAATTTGTCTTTTATGGAGAACAGGTTAAGGTAAAAGTCATTGATATAGATAACGTCCATCACCAGGCAAGGCTTTCTTTAAAAGCAGTCGCGAAAAAGAGACGTTTTCGCAAAAGAAAGTCAATCGTGGAAACACCTAAGGGTTTTAATCCACTAAGAGAAATGATGCCTCGATGGATCAGTCGAGGAATCGCAAAGGAGGAAGATGTATGATCAACGTTGATTTAAGTAAAGCTAAATTAACAGAAAGCATGGAATCATATAAGGACAGAGTCGCAGAAGTTCATGATATGATCCACAACAAAACAGGAGCAGGTAATGACTTTTTAGGATGGGTTGACTTACCTACTAACTACAACAAGACTGAAGTAGAAAACATTAAGAAAAAAGCTGCAGAATTATCTGAAGAAATTGATGTTTTATTAGTTTGTGGTATCGGTGGTTCTTATTTAGGCGCAAGAGCTGCTATTGAAGCAATCAATGGTCTTTACCCAACAAACAAGGTTCAGATCATCTATATTGGTAATACATTCTCTGCTACTTATTTAGCACAGGTTAAGAACTATGTAAAAGATAAAGAATTCGGTATTAATGTAATTTCTAAGTCTGGTACAACAACTGAAACTTCAGTTGCTTTCAGAATCTTCAAAGAATTACTTGAAGAAACTAAGGGTAAAGAAGTAGCTCAGAGAAGAATTGTTGCTACTACAGATGCTCATAAGGGTGCATTAAAGACTTTAGCTGACCAGGAAGGTTATACAGAATTCGTAGTTCCTGATGATATCGGTGGACGTTATTCTGTATTAACTGCAGTAGGTTTATTCCCTATCGCAATGGCTGGTATCGATGTTGATGCAATGTTAAAGGGTGCTAAAGATGCACAGGATAAATACAACAATCCAGATCTTCTTACAAACGATGCTTATCAGTATGGTGTTGCAAGACAGATGTTATTAAAGGCTGGTTACCCAGCTGAAATGTTTGTAACTTATAACTTACAGTTGCAGCAGACTGCTGAATGGTGGAAACAGTTATTTGGTGAATCTGAAGGTAAAGAAGGAAAAGGTATCTTACCTACAAGTGGTACTTTCTCAACTGACCTTCATTCATTAGGACAGTTCATCCAGGAAGGTTCTAAAGTTTTATTCGAAACTGTATTAAAGATCAAAGAACCTCAGATGAACTTAGAAATCCCTAGTGATGCAGAAAACTTAGATGGTTTAAACTATTTAGCTGGTAAGACAGTTGATTATGTTAACCAGAAAGCATGTGAAGGTACTATTGATGCCCATGTAAATGTTGGTAACGTACCTAACATCCAGATCACTCTTGATCATGTTGATGCATATAGCTTTGGTTATATGGTATACTTCTTCGAAAAGGCTTGTGCAATGAGCGTTTACCTATTAGGTGTTAACCCATTCAACCAGCCAGGTGTTGAAGTTTATAAGAAGAATATGTTCAAGCTTTTAGGTAAGCCTGGATATTAATAAGAAATCCCGCAATTGCGGGATTTTTTTGTACAATGTGATTAGTTTGTAAGAAATTGTGATGTTTTTCACAAAGTATAGTAGATAATCTCTTTTTAATCAGTATAATGAAAATTAGATAATGTTTAAAAAGATAGTAGTGAAGCAGAAGAAATTTTTCTTCTGTTTTCATTTTACTAGAAAGGAGGAAAACATGAAGAACATTACTATTATGGGTGGCGGCGTTCTGGGATCACAGATTGCATTCCAGGCAGCATATTGTGGTTTTGATGTAACAATCTGGTTAAGAAGTGAAGGCAGTATTGGACGTACACAGCCTAAGCTTGATTCTATCAAGCAGTCTTATATTGATGCAATTAATCTCATGGATATTGATAAATCTATCAATACATGGTGTATGGGTATTGCAGGCTATGATGATTTCGATAAGGAGAACTGCCTAGAAAAGGTAGAACGTGCTTATTCTACAATCAAGCTAGAGCTTGATATGAAAACAGCAGTTAAACATGCTGATTTAGTCATTGAATCTATGACAGAAAATATGGAAGCTAAGAAGGATGTCTATACAAAGATGGCTCCCCTACTTCCTGATAAGACAATTCTAGTGACTAATTCTTCTACTATGCTTCCTAGCAAATTAGCTAAATTTACTGGTAGACCTGATAAGTTCCTTGCCTTACACTTTGCAAATACGATCTGGAAGAATAATATGACAGAAGTTATGATGCAAGATAAGACAAATAAGGCTTATTTTGATGAGATTATGAAATTTGCGAAAGAAATTAGAATGATTCCATTACCTGTCAACAAAGAAAAATCAGGATACTTATTAAACTCTATGTTAATCCCATTATTATTCTCAGGTATGGATTTAATGGTCAATGGTATTTCTGATCCTGAAAGTATCGATAAAGCATGGACTTTAGGTACTGGTGCACCTAAAGGACCGTTCCAGATTCTTGATACAGTAGGATTAAAGACTGCTTATGAGATTGTTGGTATGTATGTAAAGATTCCTGGCTTCTTAGCCCCTTATAATTTCAAAGGTATGCATAAGATGTTGAAGTCTTATATTGATCAAGGAAAATTAGGATATAGTACTGGTGAAGGATTCTATAAGTACAAAAAATAGCGCATGGTGACATGCGTTTTTCTATGTGTAATTTATCGAATAAAGTGCTGCACCTAATGTGACCGAATGATAAACAGATGAAACACAAAAACCACCCTGAAAAATACTTTTTTCATGGTGGTTCAGTATGTGACGTCTCAAATTGTTAAGAAACAAAGAATTAAATTAAATCGAATAGGACATGTAGTAAAAACTTTTACTAGATTTGTCTAGCTGCAATAAATCCTTCTCGAACTGCATCATAAATTTGACGCACTTTCTTACTATCTCCTACGTTATAAACTTCAATATCTGTATTTTCTTCTAGCTGATTAGCTAAATCATACTGAGGAATGAATCCTGCCGCAATAACAACATTATCAACAGCAACTTTATTTTCATTACCCCATCTATCAGTTAAAGTAATTTCCTTATCATCAACCGCAACTAAACGTTTGCCAGTCATGATTTTGATATCTGATTGGGCAATAGTAATACTATAAGCCTGACAAGAAGAACCAGGATTAGCTAAGAATCTATCTGCCATTTCTACAACAGTAACATTTTTTCCTTCTCCATTCAATTCTAGCGCAGTTTCAGCTCCTGTAATTCCTCCACCAATTACTGCAACATTTTTACCTTCAACCTTTTTAGATCCATTCAAGTAATCATTTGCACAAACGACTGTACTTCTATCACTACCAGGAACATCTAGTGTTCTTGTTTTTCCGCCTACTGCAATAACAACAGCATCAAATCCACCATTAACAAGCATATCATAGTTTGCTTCTTCTTTAACTACAGTAATGTTAGGATCATTAGTAATATGATCTTCATAGTAATGAATTAAACGTCTAATATTTGCTTTGTTATCAGGTTTACTAGCTTCTACCATGGCGCCACCAAAACTTCTTTTTTCAAAAATAGTGACTTTATGTCCACGTAAAGAAGCAGTTAATGCAGCTTCACATCCTGCTGGACCAGCACCTACAACTGCAACATTTTTCTTAACTTCAGCCTCAACGACAGGTTTACATTCAAATCTATATAAAGTTGGATTTACTGTACAATGAATTGGTGTATGGCCTAGCATACCTTTATCAATACAACCAATCATACAGTTGATACATGGTTTAATATCTCTTGCTTTTCCTTCTTTAGCCTTTTTAGCCCATGCTGGATCTGCTAATTGAGAACGGCCTAAAGCAACAAAATCACCATTTCCTTCTGCTAACATCTTTTCAGCTTCTTCAGGAGAGAAAATATTATGTCCAATGAATACTGGAATATGAACAGCATCTTTAATCATTCTTACATGTTCAGCATTAAATGCATTTGGTAATAAGAATTGTCTAGATGCTGTTGCATGTGTTCCACCCATTATATTTAAATGAGATACTCCTTCTTTTTCTAATGCTTTAGCAACTTCGACTGTTTCTTCAATACGAATTCCATCTGGTTCCCAGTCATCAGTACTCAATTTAACACCAATAGGGAAATCTGCTCCACATTTTTGTTTCATATTTCTTACAATTTCCAACAATAATCTCATACGATTATGCAAGCTTCCACCATACATATCAGTACGCTTATTATCATGTGGTGATAAGAAATTTGTTGGAATACAACCAGCAGCACCATGAATTTCAATAACTTCAAATCCTGCTTTTTTTGCTCTTAAAGCAGCATCACCAAATTTTTCTACTAAATCATGAATTTCTTCAATAGTTAATGCTCTAGGTAATTTAAATCCCATTTCATACCATGGTTCATAAGTAATAGGTGAGGCTCCAATAACATGAGCACTACCTACAAATCCTGCATCTCTACCAGGATGAGCCAACTGTAAGCCAGGTGTAGCTCCATGTTCTTTTACAGTTTCTGCTAATAAAGTCAATCCAGCAATAAATTCGTCTTTATCGGCTCTTAAACCACAAGATGTCATTGGCACAGGCACAGCATTATCCATAAAAATAAGCCCTGCACCACCATCAGCAGCTTGTGCATAAGCTTTAATTTGTCTATCAGTGACTGTTCCATCAGGATTTCCTAAATAAGTTCCCATAGAATTACGTACAATTCTATTTTTAATAACAACATTTCCAATTTTTCCTTTTTCAAATAGATGAGGATAATATTTGTTTTTCATACTTTAGCTCCTTATATTCTTCATAATTTATATAAAAAATGATATAATTATGGTAAATTATTAACAAGCAACAAAGTAATCAAAAATGTTGCATATGCAACTTTATAATGATAACGGTTGCATAGGGAAGAAAAAATGGGCGAAGACTTAAGAACTATAAAAACACAACAAAATATCCAATCACATTTTCTTAAATTATTAGAAACATATAATTTTAAAGATATTACCATTAAATCATTAATTAATGAATGTAAAATCAATCGTTCTACTTTTTATAGAAATTATGAAGATAAATATGATTTAATTTATAAAATAACAGAAGAACTTATTACAAAATTCAAAAAAAATATCAATGCTCAATTTATCATTCTTGATTTCAAAAAAGAGAATGACTTTAAGCCATATTTTATCCCCTTATTAGATTACTTCAATAAACATAAAGATATTTTTATAATACTATATAATAATGAATTACCTATAAATATATTTGATGAGATGCTTTCAATTTACAGCCAATATTTATTAGATGAACTTATTTGCCATTATCATATAAAAGATTCTAAAATCAAAATTGCTAATTATTTTACAATACTTATTGCGTCTAATATCTTAACTGCCATAAAATGGTGGCATTTAGAAAGCCCACAAACATCAAAAGAAGAAATGTTACAAATTATTACTATTACTATCACTAAAGGTATTCTGCCTAGTTTACATTCTCAATTTATATAAATATTTTACACTTCAGTCCACTAAAATTAATTATCTTCCAAAATGTAAATCAGGATAGCTCACGGAATGTATTTTTATTTTGGGTCTTTATTATAACTGGAGGGGATATAAATCCTTTCCAGTTTTTTAAGTTCCTATGACGACAAGTTATTTTACAACCTAAGAAAGAGGATCCACATATGAATTTGAGTAATAGAAAGGAGATAGCTTTCGCTATCTCTTGCACTCCTTCAGCATTGACACGGATCCCGTTTTTTATGCATAAAAAAAGTCAATCCGAAGATTGACTTGTTCATAAGTTGGGGGTCTTTAATTTTTGTGGGGGTCAGACCTTCGCTCTAAATATTTGGGGGTCTTGGAAACAGCACCTTTAAATCTG
>NZ_JBEHVX010000098.1:0-8124 GCF_040227455.1 Catenibacterium sp. RTP21428st1_D7_RTP21428_210409
GAACACGGAAGTTAAGCATCATAACGGCGACGATAGTGTGAAGACGCGACAATAGCAAGCTGCCAGGTCCTTTTTTTTATGTTTTAATTTTCTATTATATTCAGTATAATGTAAGTGCAAGCTAAAGGAGATTCAACATGCGTATTGCGATATTTACAGACACTTATTATCCTGATATTAATGGCGTTGTTTCATCAATTGGTATACTCAGAAATGAATTAATGAAACATGGTCATCAAGTCTTGATTATAACTACAATTCCTCCTCTTGGTGTTCATATGGAAGATGACCCATTTATTATTAGAATGAATGGAATCACTCTTAAAAGTATTTATGGATACCGTATGGCAGGCATTTATAATAATAAAATATTTAAAAAGATTAAAGAATTTAATCCAGATATCATTCATACGCAGACTGAATATGGCGTAGGCTTATTTGGACGATTATGTGGTTATAAGCTTAATATTCCTACAGTATATACATTCCATACCAATCTTTATGACTACACTTACTATGTCACTAAAGGAATCGAACCATTTGATTCAATCGCAAAAAAGATTGTAAAGAAGCTGATGAAGATATATACAACCCATACAACTTCTCTTATTGTCCCTAGTGTTAAAACAGCTTCTATGATGAAATCTATTGGTATCAAAAAAGAAATCAATATTGTACCAACTGGACTCGAATTAGAACGCTTTAAAAGATATAATAAAGAACATACAAATCAAATCAAAGAAGAGTATGGCCTTAGTGATCATTTTAATTTAATCTCTTTAGGTAGACTTGCTGAAGAAAAATCATTAGATCTCATCATTAACGCAATGCCTGAAATCATTCAAAGAAATCCAAATATACGATTGTTTATTATAGGTGATGGACCTGCAAAGAACACTTTGATGCAATTAACACATGATTTAAAAATGGATGATTATATTCGTTTTGCAGGATGTCAAAGTGCAGACGTTATTCCTGATTTCTATTATTCCGGTGATCTTTTTGTCTCAGCATCTCTAACTGAAACACAAGGTCTAACATTTATTGAAGCAATGGCCTCTTCTTTACCAGTTCTTGCAAGATACGATTCTAATTTAGATCCTGTCATTGTAGAGGGTGGTAATGGTCATTTCTTTTATACTCAAGAAGAATATATCAAAAAAGTAATAGAATTATCTCATAAGGATCTTACACCTTATAAAGAGTATGCAGCAAAGCATGCCCAACAATTTGATTCTCATACATTCTATAAAGGAGTGATGCATGTGTATAACAGTTCTATTGATCATTTTGAAAACTGTTTTGTAGTCTCTTCAATAAAACCACATGAAAAGCTAGTCTCAGTAGAATTTGTAAGTGGTAAAAGAAAAATAGCTCTTGAATGTACTATAGAAGATGTAGAAACATTCCATCTCGCCATTCAAACTCGTGTCAATCAGGAAGTTATAGATATTCTTAAAGAGAAGCAGAATATCAGACATTTATATTTTAAAGCAGTAAAACTGCTTAGCTATCATGACTATTGTTTCCATGACTTAAAGAAACGCTTAGAAACTTATGGAGACTATAATGAAATTGAGATTATGAAATGTATGGCATTATTAACAGATCGTCATCTCATAGATGATCGTAAATATGTAAGAAGCTATATTGATGCAACTCTTAAGAAGGGTAAAGGCTTAAAAAAGGCACTTATTGATTTAAAGAATAAAGATATTCCAGAACATTTAATTGAAGAAGAAATCGAAAAATTTGACGAATCAGAAGAAATAGAATATGCTTTTAATATTGTGGATCAGCTCTATTCAAACAATAGAAAGCTTTCTCCACAGGGATTAATTCAAAAAATCAAGAGAACCTTATATAATAAAGGATATAGCGAAAATACAATTCTTTCTGTTATGAATAGCTATGATTTTGAATTTTCTCATGAACGTACATTGTCTTTATTAAAACAGGAATGTGAAAAGACATATAAACGTTATCAAAATAAATATCATGATCAGGAATTAAAGATGCGTATCAGCCGTTTTCTTAAGCAGAAGGGGTATGATTATGAAGATATCCTGATTGTGATGGATGAAATATGGAGTGAATTGAATGATTAAAATTAATGAAATGAATCCAGGAAAAGAAACAGTTGGTTTTGAAGCTATTATTATCTCAGTCACTGTAGGTAAAACAAATGGTGCCAACAAGTCTTCTTATTTAAATATTGTCTTACAGGATGCAACAGGGACTATTGATGCAAAGCTCTGGTCTGCCACAGATGAGCAGATTCGTTTATTTGAAAGAGGGCAGGTTGTAAGAGGTAAAGGAGATATCATCAATTATAAGGGCATGAGACAGATGAAAATCGTTAAGCTTGAGCCTATTGAAATGAATGATGAACAGAAGGCTTTATTCTTACCACAGCCACCTATTGAAAAAGCAGTGATGCAGAAGGAATTAGATATGTATATGAAGAAGATCCACAACATTCGTCTTTATGCGATTGTTCATGGACTTATTGAAAAACATTATACAGCTTTTGTGAACTATCCTGCAGCCACTAAAAATCATCATGATTTTGCCTCAGGACTTCTTTATCATACTTTATGTATGTTGAAGCTTGCAGATCAGCTTATTAACGTTTATAGCTATTTAGATGCAGATTTACTATATGCAGGTGTTATTCTACATGATATTGGTAAGGTTAAAGAATTTACTGGACCTATTGTTCCTGCTTATTCTATTGAAGGAAGCTTAGTAGGTCATATCTCTATTGGTCATGCAATGGTGAAGGACATGGCAGAAGAATTACATATCGAGGGAGAAGAAGTATTCTTACTAGAACATATGATTCTTTCTCATCATGGTAAACAGGAATATGGTTCTCCAGTTCTTCCACAGATTCCTGAAGCAGAAGCATTAACACTTATTGATAATGTGGATGCAAGAATGAATATGTTTGAAAAAGCCCTCAAGGATACTGAACCAGGATCATATTCTGCACGTATCTTTGGGTTAGAAAATAGAAATGTGTACAAATCACATCACTAATGTGTTATAATAAACAAAACAAACAGGAGGTTTTACATGTGTATGGATAAGGTTAAAGATTGGTTATTCGGTGAAGAAGAAGGATATACAGAAGACTACAATACTGCACAAAACGGACAGGAAGAAAATTCTAATATTTTTGAAAACAATAAGACTAAAAAGACAAGTGAGATGTTGAAGCCATTTGATGCCAACTCTAGTCTTGTATTATTTGAACCACGTGCTTATTCTGATTCTCAGGAAATTGGTGGTTATTTAAAGAAAAATAAAGCAGCTGTCGTTAACCTGCATCGTTTACAGAAGGAACAGCAGAAACGTGTTGTTGATTTCTTAACTGGTGTTATTTTCGCAATTGATGGTGATATTCAGGTAATTGGTCCTAAGATTTTCTTATGTACACCTAAGAACATTGGTGTAACTGGTTCAATTACTCTTGATGATGACACACCTACAAGTACGGAGGAATAAGTATTAGCATCCGCTAATACTTTTTTTATGAAATATGTTAGAACATTTTAAAGGTGATGAAGAATTCGTCTCTAAAATATTAGATTACAAAGATCAGGCACTTTATTCACAGCGTATGATTCTTACACAATTTCTTGATCCACATCAGCAGTCCATTGTAGAAAGTGTTATTGGTCATGAACTCAAAGTAGAAGCAGATGGAGGATTTGATGGAGCAGAAAATAAAAGAGTGCTCATAGCACCTGATTTCTATGAATTTGAACCTGAAGATTTTAAAGTCACAGTATTTAAAGTAGATTACAATGATACATTTGGAAAACTTAAACATTCCGATGTCTTAGGGGCTTTAATGCATTTAGGTATTAAGCGTCAATGTATCGGAGATATCAATGAAGAGCCACTTTCCTTTGCCTGTATGACAGAAAATAGTGATTATATTCGTATGAATCTTACACGTATCAAACGTTCTTCTATTCATTTAGTAGAAAGTAAAGAACGTCTTTCTATTCAGCAGGATACCTATACTAAAACAGTGATCGTTTCTTCTTTGCGTTTAGATAAGATGGTTGCGCAATTATTTGGCATCTCTCGCAATAAAGCAGTAGAAGCCATTCGTGGTCAGTATGTCAAGCTTAATTACAAAGTTATTGAAGATATTTCAAAAATATGCGATAATAACGCTATAATATCTTTACGTCATCATGGCCGAGTAAAGATATTCATAACAGATAGAAGAACAAAGCAGGATAATTATGTAATAGAAGGCCAATATTATCGATGAGGGGACACGGTTATGGGATACATGTTCAATAAGCAGCTTCGTGGATATAATACTGAAGAAGTCGATGATACGATTGAGACTTTAGAAAAGAAAATTCAGGAAACTACTTTACAAATCAGAAGACTTGAAAAAGAATTGGATAAAGTTAAAAAAGAAAATATCGCGATGGCTAATCGTCAATCTATTGAACGAAAGACCAATGAAGAGATTTCCCGTCTTGCTTTAAAGGAAGCCAGTGAACTCATTACAAAAGCCAAGCATAATGCGAATATGATTCTTAAAGAGTCTATGAATTATGTGAAGGGTTTAAGTGATGAAGTAGAAGGTTTTAAGGATGAAGCAAAAGATTTTAGGGCTGAAATTGTAAAAATTAGCACAGAATTGTTAGAAACTATTGACAAATCAGAAATTTTTAGTTTAATTAATGAAGAAGAAAAAAAAGCGAAGAAAGAGAGCGCTGATCAAGAGAACTTATAGAGAAACCGTGGGTGGTGGAAACGGTGAAGGTGTATTGGTCAGGAATCACTCTGGAGCTGCATCCTGAATAAAGTAGGGAATGCCGTTGATTGCGTTAAGATCTTAAGTGCATATCGAATGATATGAACAAAGGTGGTACCGCGTGCAAACGTCCTTTATGAAGGACGTTTTTTTATTTGTGAAAGGGGATATATATGAATTACAAAAGCACACTCTTAATGCCAAAAACTGATTTTGAGATGCGTGGTAAGCTTCCTACTAAGGAACCTGCTTACGTAGAAAGATGGCAGAACGCTAACATGTATGAAAAGGTGATCAAGCAGAATGAAGGAAAAGAACATTTCATTTTCCATGATGGACCTCCATATGCAAATGGTAATATGCATGTTGGACATATGTTAAATAAGGTTATTAAAGACGTTATTTGTCGTTATAAGAATATGGAAGGTTTCTATACACCATATATTCCAGGATGGGATACTCATGGTTTACCTATCGAAAATGCAATTCAGAAGCAGGGTGTAGATAGAAAATCTATGTCTACTGCAAAGTTCAGAGAAAAATGTTATGCATATGCATTAAAGCAGGTTGAACGTCAGATGCAGCAGTGTATCCGTGTAGGTACATTTGCGGACTACAAACATCCATATTTAACTTTACATAAAGAATTTGAAGCAAGACAGATTGATGTATTTGCGAAGATGGCTGTAGATGGATTAATCTATAAAGGATTAAAGCCAGTATATTGGTCACCTTCATCTGAATCAGCATTAGCTGAAGCAGAAGTAGAATACCATGATGTAAAATCACCTACTATCTATGTACGTTTCAAGGTAAAAGATGGTAAAGGTATCTTAGAAGGTGATGATAGCTACTTTGTAATCTGGACTACTACTCCTTGGACAATCCCAGGAAACCAGGCAATCTGTTTAAACCCACGCTTCACTTATGCATTAGTTAAATCTGAAAAAGGTAATCTTGTTGTCTTAGAAGAATTAGTTGATTCATTATGGGAAACATTTGGATTAAAAGAAAAAGAAATCTTAAAACGTTTCAAGGGTGAAGAATTAGAATACATCACATGTACTCATCCACTTTATCCAGAAAGAGAATCATTAGTTATCATGGGTGACCATGTTACAACTGATTCAGGTACTGGATGCGTTCATACAGCAAGTGGATTCGGTGTAGACGACTTTAACATCTGTCAGAAATATAAATTACCAGTACTTGTAAACGTTGATGAACATGGCTGCATGATGGAATCATGTGGTGAATGGCTTGCAGGGCAGTATGTTGATGATGCAAACAAGACTGTTACAGTAAAACTAGAAGAATTAGGCGCTTTATTAAATCTTACTTGGATTACACATAGCTACCCTCATGACTGGCGTACTAAGAAGCCTATCATCTTTAGAGCAACTGACCAGTGGTTCTGTTCTATCGATAAGATCAGAGAAAAACTATTAAGTGAAATCGATAGCGTTAACTGGATTAATGAATGGGGTCATATTAGAATCTATAACATGATTAAAGACCGTGGTGACTGGTGTATCTCAAGACAGAGAACTTGGGGTGTTCCAATTCCAATCTTCTATTGTGAAGATGGTACTCCTGTAATTGATCAGAAAGTATTTGATCATGTATCAGCACTATTTAGAGAATTCGGTTCAAACGTATGGTTTGAAAGAGATGAAAAAGATTTATTACCAGAAGGTTATACAAACGAACATTCACCAAATGGTATCTTCAAGAAAGAAAAAGATATCATGGACGTATGGTTTGACTCAGGTTCATCACATACTGGTGTATTAGTAGAAAGAGGATTAGGTTATCCAGCTGATCTATACTTCGAAGGTAGTGACCAGTATCGTGGATGGTTCAACTCTTCATTAATCATCGGTACTGCAGTACATGGTAAAGCACCATATAAGACAGTTTTATCTCATGGTTTCACTCTTGATGGTAAGGGATTAAAGATGAGTAAGTCTGGTGGTAACGCTGTAGATCCAATCAAGACAATCAATAAATGGGGTGCTGATATCTTAAGATTATGGGCTACTACTGTAGACTTCCAGTCAGATGTACGTATCTCTGATGATATCTTAAAGAAAGTATCTGAAAGCTATCGTAAGGTAAGAAATACTATGCGTTTCTTACTTGGTAACTTAAATGATTTCAAGGATACTGATGTATTACCAGTAAATGAATTAGAACCAGTTGATCAGTATATGTTAGCTAAGTTAAATGACTTAATGGATGCATATCATAAGTCTATGGATTCTTATAACTTCTCAGAAGCAAACAAGGAAATCTTAAACTACTTCACTAATACATTAAGTGCATTCTATATGGACTTCACAAAGGATATCCTTTATATCGAAAAGGCTGATTCTACAAGAAGAAGACAGGTACAGACAGTTCTTTATCATCATGCAAAGACAATGATGAAGTTAATCTCACCAATCTTAGTCTTCACTGCAGAAGAATTACATGATCACTTCCATTGTGATGCAAAACAGGAAGAATCTGTATTCCTAGAAGCTAAGCCAGAAAAGTTCGAAATTGAAAATGCTGATGCATTAAAAGAACAGTTCGATTTATTCATGAACTTACGTACTGATGTTATGAAATCATTAGAAAACTTAAGAGCTGAAAAAGTAATCAATTCTAACATGGAAGGTAAGCTTACTATCACTCTTAAGGATGAATATAAGTCTTTAGCTTCATTAGAAGATTCTATGAAACAGTTATTCATCGTCGCAAAAGTGACTTTAGATGATAATGCAGAAGGTAAAGATGAATATGAAACTTGTTTTATCAAGGCAGAAAAATTCCATGGTGTTCAGTGTCCAAGATGCTGGAATTGGTTCGAAGAAGGCGAATTAGTAGATGGATTATGTCCAAGATGTCATGAAGTTGTAGAAACTTTACCATCTAGTGAAGAAGAATAAAAAATAAGGATATGAGGATTGCCTCATATCCTTTTAACATCCAATAAAAAAAGTCTAGAAATCTAGACTAATAGCCACGCTTATATTCATTAAAGCGATCTAAAGAGTATCCGATTAATCTTAATACAAAAATCAAAACAAACCCTACCGCAAATAAGATATATAAATGTGCAAAGAAACCAATCACACAGCATAATGCAAATACGATATAGCCAATAGTTGTTAAGAAATCCATATATTTATGTTCTTTTAATCCGTTCATAGTTTCACCTCATTCTAGGATATTATATCATTCTCTGTAAGCGAAAACAATTGCAGAATTACTCTGTCAACCGAAATTGATAATGTCTCAAAAATAATCAAACATTAGCACCACAACGGTGCTTTTGTTTTGCAGCATAA
>NZ_JBEHVX010000099.1:0-8111 GCF_040227455.1 Catenibacterium sp. RTP21428st1_D7_RTP21428_210409
AATAGTCTATATCCTGAATATTTCTGCTCCACACTTCTCTTAAATCGTTACCTGTAGATTATGGGTATTCAAAAAAAACTTTACATACAAAACAAATAAAATTCTTTTCGATGGTGCATCTTTCAAAGCCCCTTCTACTGGAATGATAGGTATTGCAGGAGAAAGTGGCTGTGGAAAAACCACTTTCTTAAAAATTATTTCTAAACAGATTCATGTAGACTCTATGGTAAATGATGCCACTTCTATATTCTATGGAAACCAGGATGCATTATTAAAAAAAGACCTTACCATTGCGCAGCAATTTGAATTAATAGAATCTATATACAATAGAGAGCATGATCAAAATACAATAGATGAACTATTCAACAATTTAAACATCAAAGCGAATTTATCACAGAAATATGATTCTTGTTCCTTAGGAGAAAAGAAAAAAATCATGATAGCCTTAAGTGTTTATTCTAATAGTCCTTGTATTATATTAGATGAACCTTTATCTTCTGTAGATTATGAAGATAAACATTCAATCATGAAGTTATTAAAAGAATATAGTCATGACCGTGTTATTATTCTTACTATTCATGACAAAGAATTTGATGATTATTTAGATATCAAGTATTTAATTGAGAATCTTCAATTTACTCGCGTCAAAGATAACGAATTCAAAGGTGAATCACTCTCAGTAACACAAGAATTTACCCCTAAAAGAATTGCACATGTAAAAAGCAAGAAAGAAAAGTTCAGCATCCTCTTATATGCTTTGTTGTGTTTAGTTATTATCAATATGACTTTATATTCTGGTATAGAACTATATATGACAAACAAGAATACAGCATCTATGATGGATAACTTGACTAGTAAAATTATCTATACTGGCAAGGAATACATTACAAGAAACGAATTACCTTCTGGTTATAGATTCATGGAATATGATCAAGGATTTTCTATGACTCCTCAAGAAATACAATCTATTCAATCAATCAAAGGAGTTAAAAGTATAACAAGCTATTATCAGTTCCCAACTCGTAATTATGATACAAGAAATGATGAGGATGATAATTTACTTGCATATATGTCAGTCAAGGGTAGAGAATATTCTACTGATGATAATATTTCTATAGCAAGTTACATAAAAGGTCAGTTTGGTAATAAAAACAAAAATTATATAAGCGAAGGTCTTATGAAAACGTTAGAATTAACTGATTCAGATTTTCCTGTAACCATGAAAATGGATATAGGTGTACCTGTATGTTCTACTGAATATAATGGCACTATGCGATATGGTGATCAAAATGGATTACAGAAAAAATCTTATGATGTAATTACACGACATCCTGTTTATCAGAAGAAAAGAGTATCTATTAAAATCTATGGTGTCATCAAATCAAATGAAGATCAGGATGACTTCACAGGTAACAACGAATTTAAAGTCTACTTAAACAATGACTTTGCGAACTCTATTATAAATAAATATCGTACAACTAATGTTTCAATTAGTTTATATGAAGATCTAAACGAACATATTGTTGATTATGTTCCTGCAACTTATGCAGTCGAGTGTGAAAATGCAAGTTATGTAGATCAGGTAAGAAATGGACTCAATAAGATATCTCCAAGCATCGTTACTTATATAGAGAGTGATGATTACAAACAAACAGCAAAGATGCGTCAAAAGGATTCTAAGAATACTCAAACTATGATTCTCATCTATACTGTTGTTGGTCTTATTTCCTATGTTGTCTTCTTAATCCTCTATAATAAATCAAGAGAATATATAAGATATCGAGAACTTGATTTAAGTGAGAAACAGATTCAATCCATCCATATGGTTGATATCCAGTTTATGTCTAGATTCCTATTTATAACTGTTCTTCTTTCCTTCTGTTTAAGACTATTCTCATCGAGTGAGTTTGCGTTAGTAAGTAATTCAATCAAGATGGTTATAGGTTTAGTAAGTGCTGTTGTGACTACATTAGTCTTCTATATTACAAATAGAATAATGGTAACGAGTACGGATCATGATTAACATCAATCATCTATCTATCACATTTGATAGAGTAATCTTTGATGATGCAAGCATCACCTTATCTAACAACAGCATTACTATGATCAAAGGAAAAAGTGGTACAGGTAAAACAACCTTATTGAATCAATTAGGACTTGTAGCCCCTTTAGCCTGTGATTATTTAATGGAGGGTCATTCTATTGATGACCCTCTTACTACAAGGAAAGAAAAGATTGGTTATGTACATCAAGAAAGTACATTATTCAATAACATGACCATTAGAGAGAATATGGAATTCGCATTCCTACTCTCCGGACAGGAATATAACGAAACTAGAATGAATGATATTCTATGTTCTATGAAGATAGAACATCTACTCAATCAGACACCTGATCATGTATCAGGAGGAGAAAGACAACGTGCAGCTATCGCCTTTGCGTTGATGAAAGACCCTTCTCTCCTTCTTTTAGATGAACCAACTGCTTCTCTAGATTCTATTAACTGCAAGTTATTAATAGAACTACTGAGTGATTATATTCATACACATCCTGTATGCGTTCTTATCGCAACTCATGATAAACGTATTCTTGATTATGCAGATGATCTCTATGAGATTCAGAATCATAAAATAGTACCTCTCAAAAAGAGTTCAATAGAAAAACTAGAAACCACTTCTATTAATAGAAAACCACAAAACTATTTATCTTATTACAAGAAACATCTTATACGTTCTTCTAAAATCCTATATATACTTTTTGGTTTGATTCTTTCTATGACTATAGGTATATTAGGATATAGTACATACTATTCACATGAGATTAATGCGATACAAGAGAAACTATTAGATGTACGCCTCTATTATGGAAATAATAGTAAGAATGCTTATGATTCTATTACTGAGCCCATTAGAATGGATATAAGAAGAGACCTCAATGGAATAGAACATATTCATGTCACTCCATTCTATGAAACAGTGACTGATACTTTAATTGTACAATCCTATACTGGTGATACAATCAAAGCATCTCGTACAATCAAGAATTTAGGTAAAGACATCACCATCAACCATCATACTTTTCATGTTTCATCCTACATAAGCAAAAAGAATACTATTTCTTCTCAAGGAGATGATGTACTCTATCTTCCTGAAGCTATATATAGGAAATACTTTGAGATTGATGATGTAAAGACGTTACTTGTGAGAGTGGATGATGCACAATATATATCTAGTATTCTTTCACAAATCAATGATATAGATCCTCACTTAACAGTATATTCTAATGTGAATCTTGATCACCTCACTCAGATTAATTCTAGAATGATGAATAGTCTACTGATGTTAATATGTGCAATATTTATTATCATGTTGATTATTCTTATCTATCATCGTCAAAAGACGATTGATTCCAACAAGGATGAATACTTCTTCCTATATGAGAATGGATTAAGTATTAAAGAGTTAAAATCTCTTGCACGATATGATTATGTTTACTACTACGTATTCTATTTAATCATACTACTAATCATAAGTATCTTTATGACTTTCATGATGCATATACCTATTATTCTCTATGCATGCTTATTATGGTTCTTCAGTATTCTACTAGAAGAATTTATTACTACACTATGCATTCATAAGGTTGAAAGGCTTGATCAACCCAATTATAATAAGTGATCAACTAAATTGGAATAATCAATCATCTCTGCTTTTAAGAAAAAAGCAAAATATGCAAAGAGTTATTCCATAAGTTAATAGTTCAAAAAAAAACGCCAGGTGTTCACACACATGGCGTTTTTATAACTTGAGTAACCCTCCAAGCATATTTAATTAGTCTAAATAAATTCCAATATCATTCGATACTCCGACATTTATTTTTTTCTTAAACAAAACCAATGCCAGAACAACCATAAGAGAAAAAATAGTTATTTTAATATAATCAATATCAATTCTTTTAAAATTAAGCCAATTAAATATCAAAATAATATAAAGATAAGTGTGCATACATACGTACAATTCAATCAATAAAAGTCTCAGAAATGAAAATTAATATCAGTACTAATACAATTTCTCTTTAAGTACAGTATACATATTAATTAAAGATAATATGATAGATGTATCAAAGAATAATGAATTGAAAATACTTGAACTTATCCCTAATTCATCGATAAGAATAGCTGTATTCCAGAAAGATAACGCAGCAGATATAGAAATACCTAAAGAAATCAAAACAAGTAGTACGCTATTATTATGATTACGCTTGATAAATAGGAATAAGAATAACTGTAAAATTAATACAATTAAAAAGTAAAAAATAGTTGTAGACATGATTATATAATAGAAACATACCTTTTAAATACAGGAATGTTTGTTTCCTTTCCTTAAGTTTAATAAAAGAAATCGCCTATCAGCAGATATATTATTTTTCTATAAATTTTGATAAATCTCTTTTCTCTACAGTTTTCCCACTTTTAATTTTAATCAGTGAAGGAACTTCTTTAACATTAAATTCCTTGCATATTTTATTCGTGGCACCACTTTTTCTCCAGTAGTCAGTATTAAAGTAATAAATTTTTTTGGGCAATCGATAATCATTATTGTTAATGTAACGTTGAAATTTTATACAATTCGGACAAGAAGGCCTACCGAAATAGACAAAGTATTCCTTATCAGAATCAAATAGGGAGATGTCGCGGATTGTTTCAACTTTGATTTTATAAGATGGCTTTAAATTGATATACAGCGATGATATGACGCAGATAATCACCAAATATATCAATTTTTTCTTTAAGGATTGCAAAAATTTTTAACAACAATTGCCCAATTTGTTTCAGTTCTATGTGGCTCGATATTCCAAGGTGTTTTATTAGGCCCTGCAAATATAACATGGCAATTAAATTGTGCCTCCATACTAGCTGTGTTTTTCCATTTGCTACTTGACTTATGTTTTTTGTATAACAAACTCCAGGCTGTAGCTGCATGAACTGCTAGTACATTTGCATTATTATAGGTACGACCATATAATTTATTTGTAGGAGTAATGCTTAAAGAAACTTCACCTTTTCTTGTTATCCATTTTACGCTTTTGAAATATTCATTATAAGTGTACGTTTTTATGGAAGCTTTTAGCATATCCATAGTAATATTTTGGTCTCTGTAGACAGTTTTATAACTGTTAGTTTGTTTGGCAAATGCAGCATTATAAATTTCTAAGTATTCGTCTCCAGTTAAACTAAAACCATCATCTTCTCCATAAACAGGATTAGCAATTAAACAAGTTAGTGCTAACGTAAGGCAAATTAAAAATGATATTATTTTATTCATGTTTCCTCCTTGTACCAATCAATGAAAGCGATTTCTTTAAAAATAGTTTATCATAAGACATTAATTTACATCAATAAGTATATTGATAGAATATACATACTTTTTTTCTTTATCAGAAAAATAAGCACAAAAGGTAGATAAACTAGCATCTCTTCATCTATAATACAAATCAAAAAATATATGGAACTACACCTCCAAAAAAATTTACAAGCCAAAAGCAATGATAGGAGTTTTGCACTCCTGACATTTTATAGTTTGAGTAAATTCACTGTCTATCTAATTTCTCTAAATAATAATTTAAAGTGTAATTTTACTTTTTGCTTTAAATCATTATTAATTTTATGATGTAAGGGTTTACATTCAATAATCTATATGCTCTTGTAATATATATAATAATACTAAATGAGAACAGTTATGAAAAAGAAATTTATAATATTAGCAAGTGGTATTGCATGTTTTATTAGCATCCAATCCGTTTATGCTGCATCAATGTCTAAGACATTACGTGGAACATGTGCAGGAACCTCTGCTAGTGTAACAGCGACTTACTTTACTCACGAAACAACACGATGGAAAGTAGGATCACCAACCAGTATCGGCTATTCTGGAAAAGTTGGATACGCTACTAAATCAGGAAGTCCAAAAACTTATAAAAGAAGTCCTAGTTTTTACCATTGTGAACAAAAAGTAAATTTTTCAAGCACTGATTATAATTACGTTTTCCATTCCGGCAGCATGATTTATCATTGGTCTGTAAATGGTGCAACTGACAAATGGTCTACATGTAATATAAAATAATTTTAATGACTCCCAGTTCTACTGGGAGTTATATTTAGAAAGGAATAATAATATGATTGAACTCAAAGATGTAACCATCACCTATGATAGAGTTGTTCTAGATCATGTATCTATCAGTATTCCCGCTCATTCTATCACTCTTCTAAGAGGTAAAAGTGGTTCAGGAAAAACTGCACTTCTTTATTGTATTGCCCTCATGGATAATAAAAGTAGTTATAAATATTTTTATGATGGAAAACTCATAGAAGGAAAGATGAGAGATGAATATAGAAGAAATCGTATAAGTTATGTTTTACAAGAAAGTAGTCTTCTTCCTCATCTTGATGTGACAGGTACACTTCAATATTTTGCGCGTATTCATAATAAAGTATTAACGGATGATGATATAAATGAATGCCTTGATAGAATGCATTTAGATGTCTCTCCATCACAGAATGTTATGACACTTTCTCTTGGTGAGAGACAAAGACTTTCTATTGCGTGTGCCCTTATTAGTCATCCACAGGTTCTTATTCTTGATGAACCGACTGCTTCTCTAGATCATGATAATGAAATACAAATATATGAAATCCTAAAAGAACTGAGTCATGATATGACTATTGTTATGGCATCACATTCTGAATGTGCAATAGAATATGCTGATGTTACTTATATGATTGAAGATGGTATGCTTTCATCTTCTGATTTTTTTCTTTCAGAAGATCAAAGTGGTGAAGGGACAGCCCCTTCTATTAATCAAAATTTCTGTATTGAGTATGTTAAAACATATATGAAACATTATAGATTCATGTATGTTCTTTTATTGATGGTTTTTGTTTTAAGTCTTGTTTCATGTCAGGTTATGACTGGAATTATTCATAACTCTAAAAAGCAAGCAATGCAGATGCTAGTAGGACAATTAGAAAACAAAGCCATTATCACAAAAGATGAACATTCTTATGTAGATCAGGATTATAGTAAACTGATTACATTAAATGATAAGAATGCATATCCTTTATATAAGATGTGTACGAATATAAATGGTGAAGAAGTTTATATTGTGCCTTATTTCAAAGAAGATGATTTATCCAAGTATATAGATAGACCTATACAGGAAAAACAAAATGGTATCTATATGGATGAATCTACCTTCTATATTCTCAATCAGAAATCCAAGAACAACAAAATAGACCTTGATATAACAATTAAAGATAGAGAAGGAATGCATCAAACTGAACATAGTTTTGATATGAATGGTGTATTTAAAAATTCTAAAAAAGTCCATTATGTAGTAAAAAGTCAAAGATATATCTACATGCCTTATTCATTAATGAAATCCATTTATGAAAAGAACAGTAAAGATAAACAATATATAGGATACGTAATCTGCTATGATACATACGATAAATTAGAAACAGCTCTTAAAGACTATGAAAGCAGTGGTTATACAATCAATGATTCATTTACAGATAGAGAATCGATGAATAGCTTAAACAACTATTATCAAATGTTGATGTTTACATTTGCAGGTATTATTATTCTTGTAGCTATAATTATTGATATTGTTCTTGAATCACATTTATTAATGCAAAGAAAGAGCGAACTTGTTTTATTAAGAATATCTGGCTTAAGAGAAAAAGATTTGATTCATATATCTCTGACTGAAAGCATTATTGGGCTTTGTGCTGTTTTAGTAATTAGTACAATTATATCTATTATCATGTTGCTTTTAACAGGTATATCCTCACTTGTAGCACCTCTTATATCTACTTTTGTATTTATAATTGCACTTCTTTTAGAAAGAGTGATTACGCAATCTAGATTTATCAAAAAGATTGATATTGTTACAGAACTAAGAAATGAGGTGGTTTAATATGCTTGAAATTAAACAGCTTAATGTGTCTTTTGGAAAAAAGACTCTATTTAAAAATGCTTTTGAATACCCACAAACCACAGGTCAGTGAAAATTAAATTTCATAAGCACCGATTAAACGGCGTTCATGAAGCTGA
>NZ_JBEHVX010000100.1:0-8065 GCF_040227455.1 Catenibacterium sp. RTP21428st1_D7_RTP21428_210409
TAAATTATTCAAACTTGTTTTTAAGTTTGTCTTTTTTTATACGTTTTGATTGATTTTTGTTTCACACTTAATCCTCCTTGATTAACTGTTCTATGAATGAGATGACACGTTCTACATTCTTTCCATCCTGATATTTAAAAAACTTAGTCTTAAATCGTTTAATATCATAACGTTCATTAGAATGTATTGCATCTCCTAATTCATCTTCATTATAACATAATGGACCAGGCATTTCCTTCTTATAGTCTACAAAACATCCTAAATGATGCATATATTCCTTTAAATCAGGCACATAGAAATACATTGGCTTATTTAGAATAGAATAATCAAAGATAATAGAAGAAAAATCAGAAATAAGCGCATCACTCACAATAAATAAATCATAAGTATTCTCATGACTCATATTAAGTATACGTTCATCTTCTTCAATCGGGATATTATGCATAAGTGGATGATATTTATAAAGTAGAACTGTATCTTCATCCAGCAAAGACATAAGCTTCTTTGAATCAAAATCAACTGCTTTAAATCCTTTATAAATATTTCCTCTAAATGTAGGTGCATAAAGTAATATCTTCTTATTTTTTAATTTTGGATACTTGAGATAGAAGTTCTTTTGTGCTTCTTCTTTATATGTTTCATCAAATAAATGATCGACACGTGGCATACCTGTTACAAGTACGTTGTTTTTGTCTACAGAGAAAGCAAGAGAATAAGGTTCTACCCAATAATCACTATTCGCAATAACATAGTCATAGTTATTAATAGGATATTGTCTTTTAATCGCATTTCCAAACTTCTTAATAGCTCCTGTGGCATGCCATACTTCAATGACCTTAACACCTTGTCTCTTATAACGAGAGACAACATAGTTATTGTCATTAATGAGTACGATATGGGATGTATTAATCACAATAATCT
Organism: Catenibacterium sp. RTP21428st1_D7_RTP21428_210409; assembly: GCF_040227455.1. Lineage (NCBI taxonomy): Bacteria > Bacillati > Bacillota > Erysipelotrichia > Erysipelotrichales > Coprobacillaceae > Catenibacterium > Catenibacterium sp. RTP21428st1_D7_RTP21428_210409. The sequence continues at coordinate 922 of NZ_JBEHVX010000100.1, forward strand.
GTTTAATGCAGTTAAGGAGATATAAGAAATCATTCCATACTGATTTTTTATCATAATGAATGAGTACTTTCTTAATAGAATAATGAGATGTATCAAGATGATTATAGATATCTAAGAAGTCATCTCTTAAAACATTGTCTTCTAATGAAACAAATGCAATTTGATTCTTTTTAATAGGAATAAGTGATACAAAGATGTTCACGAATGAAAGAATGATGTTTAATACGATTTTCTTAAGCCCCATGCTGTTCACCTAGTAGTATATCAATGACACGTTTGCTGGCATGTCCGTCTTCATGATTATTAAAACGTTCATTGAAGCCTTTTAAACGGTCATAATCAAAATCATGTATATGAATCTTCTCAAGTAGTGTATCTTCATTTTCTACCACATCTCCTGGAAGATCCTTATAAATATCTAAATAGAAACCTCTTAATTCATCACGATAGTTTTCTAAATCATACATATAGAAATAGATTGGTCTTTTTAATATTGCATAATCAAAGAAGACACTTGAATAGTCAGTCACTAAGACATCCGCAATTAAGTATAAGTCTGCAATATCTTCTTGAGGATCTACATAATAAACGAAGTCTTTCACTTCATCTAAGTTAAAATCATTCACAATCAAATAATGAGGTTTAAATACAACAATATATTCATCCCCTAATACTTCCTGCCATTTCTTGAAGTTAACTTCTAGTTTAAATGTATAGCCCTTCATATTAAATGAGTTATCTCGCCATGTAGGTGCATAGAGTAAGATCTTTTTATCGTGAGGAAGATGCATTCTATTTTTAATAGTTTCTACATCTTCTTTTGTATAGTTAGATAATATATCATTTCTTGGGTAGCCTGTTTCAATCAATCTTTCCTTATTAATTCTAAAAGATGTTTGGAAGACTTCTGTAGTGAAGGCACTCGGAGAAATCATATAGTTGTATTTTGAGACATCATTATCATAAGTGGCACGCATTTCTTCTACAGACATACCAGAGCGATAGAATGTAGTTCCTTCTGGCACTTCAATATCATGAGCAAGCTTCTTTAAAGGTGTACCATGCCAAGTTTGTAAATAAATTTGGTTATCCTTCTTTAATACATATTTAGGAAGCTTACAGTTAGAAATCCAATACTTGCTTCTTGCGAGATAGAAGAAATAAGGAATACTGAAGTATTCTATGATCTTAGCATTAGGAATAGTGAGATTCTTTTCTTTATGATGCTTAATTGCATAGATACAGCGATAAGAGGCATATTCTTGATGTTCTGTTATATATTGATGGAGTGCTTTAGGGTTGTCTGTATAGCCACGTCCATGGAATGAAATGAATAATATTGTATGATCATCACACGGTATAAAGCGATAAACGAGACGATATAATAAACGAATCAGTTTACCTAATATTTTCTTAATTAGTTTCATGATGAAGTTCTCCTTTATTAGGGTCTATTATAGTGAGAATGACTGTTCTAGTCAATCAAACCAATAAAAAGAAAAAGCTTCCTGTAAAGGAAAGCTAATTCTTTTCAAATACTGTTTCAACAACTCTCTGTGAAGAATGACCATCTTCCCAACCACAGAACTTGTCATAGAATGTTACATAGCGCTCTGCATATTTTTCAGTGATTTCATCCATATGCTTAATTGTATCAATAACTTCATCTGTAGTGAATACAAGTGGGCCTGGAAGTTCTTCTTCCATATTAATATAGAAGCCTCTTAATACATCACGATATTTATCTAAGTCATATGTATAGAATAACATTGGACGTTTGAGGTTCGCAAAGTCAAAGAAAACACTTGAATAGTCAGTAATAAGAATATCACTCATCAAATAGATTTCAGTAATATCATCATACTTACTTAAATTAAACGCAAAACCATCTAAACCAGTTAAATCAAGTACATCCGCAATATAATAATGTGTTCTTAGGATAATGACATATTCATCACCTAGTTCTTTTCTCATTTGCTCAAGATTTAATTTTAACTGGAACTTATAGGCACCATTACCATAATATTCATCATCTCTCCATGTAGGGGCATAGAGAATGACTTTCTTATCTAGTGGAATACCAACCTTTTTCTTTAATTCTTTCGCAATTTCTTCTTTATGAGGATCAGAGAGTAAGTCATTTCTAGGATAACCTGTATCTAACATCGTATCTCCTTCATCCTTATACATAAAGCAACTCTTGAATATTTCACTAGAAAATGCATTAGGTGCAATGAGATAGTCCCATTCCTGTTTCTGACGATAGAACTGTGCTTTATATGTAGGAGAAGCTGCAGTCACTTCTTCCTGGTCAAAGGCTAGACGTTTAAGTGGTGTGCCATGCCATGTTTCTAGGAAGACCTGTCCTTCTCTTTTACGATACCATAATGGCTGTCTTGTATTAAATACGAAGTATTTACATACAGCAAGATAGTAAGCATATTTACGTGTCATACGTTTAACAACTGTTCCACCATATGGGAGTTTTGTCTTCGTGTCATTAAGTACCCAGACAAATTCATATTGTCCAGGGAAGTTCTTAGCCAAATATTCATAAATATATTTTGGTGAATCTGCATAACTTGCGCCACGGAATGTTTCAAACATAATAAGATTTTTCTGAATAGGTTCATTCTTATATTTATGTCTATATAAGTACTTATTCATTTCATTCTTATTCTTAAAGATCTTCTTGGCTTTAACACCAGCTAAGTGAGCTGCAATGATTTTTTGTGCTTTCTTTAAGTCGTGATTCATACATGCTTTAGAAAGACTACGACGATAAAGTGATTTCTTTAATAGTTCTGGTTCAATAAGAGTTAGAACTTTGGCCATTGTATCAAAACGTGTTGTTCTCCACTTATCATCTTCACTTCTTCTGACTTTCTTAGCAAAGAAACTAGTAAAGTAGTTAGCCATCTTCGCATTAATATAATAATGAATAGATGGATAATCCTTAGAAATCTCTAAGCAATAGTTATGCGCTTCAATAAATTCATCAAAGCGACCATCAGGATCCTTAATCTGGGATAAAGCAGGACGACTGATTGGGTCATTATGTTTACGTTTGACTAGAATAGCATCTTCTACAAAAGAAACATCGTTTGTATATTTCAATAGTCCAACTACAAATGGTGCATCTGTATACCAGAAGAATTCTTCTTTAAAAGAAATATGATTGTCTTCAATAAGTGAACGTTTAATAAGAAGGTTTAAGCATGATACATTTCTTAATGCATGTCTTGTACGAATAAGAAGATCAATCTTGAACTGTTCTGGTTCATTGTCATAAACATGTTCTTCTTGTTTTCTTTCCACTTTTTCAAGACGATCATGATCCTTGTCTTTTAAGTTTCTTTCAATATTTGTTTCATCGCTCATTGTTTCAAAAACCTGTTTTTTAAACCATGAAACCATTCTTTTACCAGCAACAACTTGATTATTAGATTTTTGTGCTTCTTCTATTAAAGCATTTAGACAGTTAGGCAATACATAGTCATCACTATCTAAGAAATAAACATAATCTCCCTTAGCAAGATTAAGACCCATATTTCTCTTTTTACCTACTGTTGCTTCACCAGACTCAATAAGAGTAATAGGTAAATCATATTTGTGGATCTTATCCTTTACATCTTCAATAGCATCTACTACTAGAAGCACTTCATAATCAGTCAAATTCTGATCCTTGATACTTTCTAAGCAGTCATATAAATAATGTATATAACGATTAAATGGTATGATAATTGATAATTTCATAACTTTACTTCCTTTCTCTATTTAAAAGGGCAGGTTCCCCTGCCCTTTGTTTATCTTGTCTTAATAGCAGCAAAGAGCTTATCACCTAGTGTACGATGAGAATTTGGAATCACACGCTTTGCGAATTTCTCATCACGTACTTTCCTTTTCTCTTTTGCGGATAAATGATTGTAGTACTCTACATAGTCAGCATAATGATCACATACTTCATCAATATCACCATATTCACGAAGCATACCGCCTTCAATCCACATAGCACTATCACAAAATGATCTTACCTGTCTTAAGTTATGTGAAATAAAGATAATTGTTTTACCCTGTTCTTTTAATTCAGTCATCTTATTCAGACACTTTTCAGCAAAACCTTTATCACCGACACTTAATGCTTCATCGACAATCATAATATCTGGATCAAGACAAAGGTTAATTGAGAAACCAAGTCTCGATTTCATACCTGATGAATATTTCTTTACAGGCTGGTAAAGGAAGTCACCAATTTCTGCGAAATTAATAACACCTTCTTTAATCTCTTCAATACGCTTTTTAGAAAGGCCTAATAAAGCACCCTTTAATTCAATATTCTCCAGTCCTGTCAACTGTGCATTTAATCCAGTATTAATAGCAATCAAAGCCTGTGTCCCATTTACAATGATTTCGCCTTCATCAGGATCACAGATTCCTGCAAGAATAATGGACATAGTTGATTTACCAGAACCATTTGTTCCTAGAATGCCTACAACTTGTCCTTTCTTGATTTCAAAGTTTAAATCCTTGAGGGCATAAAACTTGACATCGCTTTTTTTCTCTTTAGATCTTAGTTCATATATTTTAGAAGCATGACGTGCTTCAATTGCGATATTTGAATCCATAATGCCTCCTAAATAAAGTCTACAAACTTAGATTTGAATTTATACATAATACAGCTTCCAAATATAAATAAGAAAACCGTAATAGCCCAGAAACAGAAAGCAGAATATTTATAATACATAATTCCACGATGATAGAAGAAACAGTCACGATAGCCCTGAACAATATAATAAATAGGGTTAGTTAACATGATTCTCTGTAGAATAGATGGAAGGTTCTTTACATTCCATAGGATTGGAGTCATGTATAATAATAAACGCATAATAGCAAGCACTAACTTTCTTGTGTCACGTGCAAGCATATTGAGAACAGATGTTGTCATTGATAAAGAAATAGAGAAGACAACACCGCAGAAACAATAATAAATAAGTCCTACCCAATGTAATGATGGATAATATCCAGCAAAGCAGAATAATATTGTCAATATACACATCAAGCAGAAGTGGTCAAATAGTTTAGATAATACTACTGTTGCTGGAAGGACACTGACTGGGAATTTCATTTTAGTAATAATATTTATTTTAGAGAAGATAGCATTACATCCTGCAGTAATACATGGAGAAATAAAGAACCATACGACCATACCTCCAAGCATCCACCAGATATATTCAATACCATCTACTGACTTACGATTTAATACTAATCCAAATACAAACCAATATGTTAATACCTGAATAATTGGATTCGCAAAGTTCCAGAATAAACCTAACTTTGAATCACGCATGTCAGCTAGTACTTCATATTTCGAAATAGAATAAATACGAAATAAGTTCTCGCTGTTTTCTTTGATTACATATTTTACAGCCTCTAACACGTTGGATCCTCCTTAATAATCTATCTTAATATTTATACAGCATTATACTTCAAAAAGCAATATTAGCCTTTTTTATTATACTTTATTTATACGTAAAAAAAAAGGAGGGATATCCCCTCCTAGATGAATTATTTAGTCATCCAGCTTTCATCATGTGGATCAACTTTCCATGCTTTTAGCTTTTCTAATGCTTCTTCTTTAATGTAGTTATGTTCTACAGCAACAGGAAGAAGAGCATCATAGTTAGATAAAGTTACGAAATGACAATCCTTATCTGCGAAGTTCTTGATAGAATCCTTTAAGCCATAAGTGAAGATAGCAACTAGTCCTAATACTTCACATCCAGCTTCTCTTAATGCATCTACTACTTCTAAAGAAGATCCACCAGTAGAAATTAAGTCTTCTACTACTACAACCTTCATACCTTCTCTTACAGCACCTTCAATACGGTTCTGACGTCCATGAGACTTATTTGAACCACGTACATATCCCATTGGTTTATTTAAGATATCAGCCACTAATGCAGCATGTGCAATACCAGCAGTTGAAGTACCCATTAATACTTCACAATCAGGATAGTTTTCCTGTACTAATTCAGCTAAACCTTTTTCGATATCGTTTCTTACTTCTGGATAAGATAAAGTTAATCTATTATCACAATAGATTGGTGATTTAATACCTGAAGCCCAAGTAAATGGTTCATCAGGGCTTAAGAATACAGCCTTGATACTTAATAAATCTTTCGCAATTAATTCTTCTCTACTCATTATTATTCTCCTTGAAATTGATTAAATATTTCTTTATAAGCAGCTACTGGATCAGCTGCCTTAGTAATTGTACGACCTACTACAATATAGCTAGAAGTCATATCTTTAGCCATGGCTGGTGTAGTCACACGCTTCTGGTCATCTTTAGCATCACTGGCAAGTCTGATACCTGGAGTCACTGTTAAGAAGTCTTCTCCTACTGCATCATGAATACCTTTAGATTCTAATGGTGAACATACAACACCATCAAGTCCTGCTTCTTTCGCATTCTTAGCCCATCTGATTGCGACATCCTGAATAGGTTCATGAATACCTAATTCATCATCTAATACTTCCTGGCTTAAAGAAGTAAGACATGTAACTGCAATACATAAAGGACGATCCTTGCCCTTTTCTTCTTCTAGACCTTCAATTGCAGCCTGCATCATAGCCTTAGAACCTGAAGCATGAACATTAACGATATCAACATCAAGACGTGCTAAGTTCTTCATAGCCATCTTTACTGTATGAGGAATATCATGTAATTTCAAGTCTAAGAAGATTGAATGTCCTCTTTCTTTGATAGCCTGAATGATTGCAGGTCCTTCTCCATAGAAGAGTTCCATACCTACCTTCACAAAGAGCGGTTCATCAAATTTATCTAGGAATTCAAGAACATCAGCTTTGTTTTTGAAATCGAGTGCAATAATTACTCTGCTTTTAGTCATAAACTACCCTCCAATTTTTTTATTCTCTATGAAGTATATCATAAAACATATAACCCTGGGAGATTTTTAAAAATATTATTATAAAAACTTAGCGGATGTTTTGGTGAATATATTGTAATAACCATATAAAAATGATATAAATTAAAAATGAAAGAATTTTTTGAATACCCATAATCTACAGGTAACGATTTAAGAGAAGTGTGGAGCAGAAATATTCAGGATATAGACTATTT
>NZ_JBEHVX010000101.1:0-7972 GCF_040227455.1 Catenibacterium sp. RTP21428st1_D7_RTP21428_210409
GTTATATCTGTACACCATGCTGCATCTGGCGATGCTGGATCAAAGTCTCTTTTTAAGATATTTCTTAATCTGTTAGAGAAGTTCTTTGATACTGTTGTTTTTGTCCATGGCTTTATGTAATGTGCTTTTATATGCATTTCATGCATATAATTTCCTACTGTTTTCTCCGATATCACATGTCCTTTTTTCTTGAGCTCTTCGGTTATTTTTGGTGCACCATAAATCTCGTGGCTTTCCTCATGTATTTTGCTGATTTCTTTTTTTACAGAATCCCTGCGCTTGCTGGATTCCGAGGGCTTTCTGCAGAGCCAGCTTTTAAATCCACTTCTCGATACACCAAGTATTTCAGTTATAGCTCTTAAAGAGACACGTCTGACATCTGCAGTTTCTTCCAGATATTCCTTGATAGCCTCATAAAGTACTTTTACTGGCTGCTTATAATGCTCATAGCTTTTTTTAATATTTCAACAGCATCTTTAAGATCTCTGTTTTCTTTTTTTAGACGTGCTAGTTCTTTGGCTTCATCACTTGAAAAATTGCCTGATCCTCTGAATAAATTACTATCTTCATTTTCATTCTTTGCATCATCAAACTGTTTGCACCATCTATGGATTGAACTATTGGAAACTCCTAGATTATCAGCAACCTGTTGAAAAGTAAGTTCAGGATGATCCTTTCTATATTGAACTGCATCCAATTTAAACTGTTTGTCTATCACTTTATTTTCCGACATGTTTAACACCTCTATTTTCATGTTTCAGACTAGTATTCTTTCGAATGTTTTTCAATTCTTTTTTTTAGATATTTTCTCTATTTGACTGGCACTAAATTTATACTAGCCCCACAGTATTAATCTTCTTTTTCTGAAGCATTTCTGGATGTGGATATTTTTCAATGACAGCTAAAGCGACAGGGCCATACAGATCATCATACAGCGCATCATAGCCTGGAAATACAATATCCAGCTGTGCTATGAATGCAACCTTATCCTTTCTTATATGAACCAATATATCCTCATAATAGCGTGATAATTCCCTCAGTTCATGATATATCGTTTCTGGTTTATGGCTGTTATGAAGACTATGGCTGTAATATGTTTTAGCGATTGATTTAGGGTCAAGCTTATCTGTCTTTGGACTTCTTAGTGAATCATTCTTTCTTGTTTTAGCTGATAATAGTGGATTGATAATAAACTGCTTGATATTGTTGTCTTCAAGCACTTTCTTAAGGACACGATGGTAAACTCCTGTTGCCTCATAAACAACACATACTTCTGTTTCCAGCTTTTTTTCCATCTCTTTGACAAGATTCACTATCTCATCAAATCCTTCTTTTGTATGCTTTATTGAACGTGAACCTGTATACTTCACATTCAGATTCTTGAATGCCTGGTAATCTGATTTACCCTTAGAGACATCAATGGATACTATTGGACCTTTCATAGATCATTCCTTCTTTCCTTGAATATTCGAAAGCATAACTTCCTGATTTATGACCATCTATTTTCGTCTTACATGCAGGCTCTATCAATAAATCAAAAGGCCTATTTGGATATAAACTGACTCATGTCATAATAGGAAGCAGAGAATTTTTCTTTACGAAATCACAACTGTGTTTCCAAAGCCCTATCTCTCTGCTTTCTTAAGTCTATTATAATGTATGCCTACAAAATAAAAGACTAGAAGTTAAATATAAGCAACCTCTAGTCAGTATGTTTATTTAGTGAAGAGAAGAACGATACATTAATAGTCATAGCTATCAATCGCTGTTTACGAGCTTACCTTATGGATATCTCAAGTTATATGGATTAACTTCTCTTCAGTGATATGATATCACTTCTAGATAAAATAAAAAACTAGAATTATTACTTGATTAACTTCTAGTTCTATAATACGAAATTGAGAATAAGGGGCCTGCGGTCGCGCGAATTGGGATAAAGGGGCATGCCCCTTTATCCCAATTCCTTAATTCCAGTTTCATTTTACAATTGAGGCGATAAAATAAAATTACAAAAAAATAAAAAATACTTGAAATATAATTTTAAAAGGCTATAATATGTCTTGTAAGCACTTCCTTATAGTGGGAAAGGAAAGAGAGGAGATTTAATATGGAACGTCTTACAAGATTTATTGAAGAAAAGATTGCACCACCATTAATTAAGTTTTCTAACTTAAGATATGTGCAAATCATGCAAAGAACTTTTATTAGTTTTACATCATTATTGATTATTGGATCTATTTTCTTATTATTGGCTTCATTGCCATTTGATCCATGGAAAAATTTAATTGGCGATTTTTCTTTAAAATTTGCAGCAGCATCAGGAGTTGGGACTGCTTTTATTGCTTTATTTGTTGTAGTGGCTTCATCATATGCGACGATTGAGTACTATAATAAAAATAAAGGTGAAAAGTTAGACTTTGTTGCACCAACTATTTTGGCTGTTTCATCATTTTTCTTAGTTGTACCTGCAGTAACTGTTCAAACGGTTGTTAAAGGTGCTAAAGAAACAGTTCCATTTGTTGGAGTACCAACAGATTTTTTAGGGGCAAAAGGGGTATTCGTTGGTTTAATTGTTGGTATTGTTACAATTGAAATTTATCGTTTCTTTATTAATAAAAATTGGACAATTAAAATGCCTGAAGGTGTTCCACCAATGGTTGTTAATGCTTTTATTGCTTTGATTCCTAGTACATTTGCTATTATTTTCTGGTGGTTAATTAGTATTGTTATTGGTATTGACTTACCTGGTATTGTCATGGGATTATTTACACCATTAGTTAGTGCGTCAGACACACCATCTACAGTATTTATTACATCATTTTTAAATCGTGCTTTATGGGCTGTTGGTATCCATGGTGGAAATGTTGTTGGTTCAATTGCAAACCCTATTTGGACTCAAATGACTGCAGCAAACCAACTAGCATTAGAAGCTGGTAAAGCTCTTCCACATATGTTTACTAGCGTATTCTACGATAATTATATTTGGACTGGTTTAGCTCCGCTTGCCATCGTTATGTCTTTTTCAAAATCAAAACGTTTAAAGGCTTTAGGTTTATTAGCATTGCCTGCTGCTTTGTTTAATATTGGAGAACCATTAATCTTCGGTTTACCAATCGTTATGAATCCTTTAATGATGATTCCGTTCGTTCTTGGTTATATGGCTGTTGCTGTACTAGCGGTAATCTTAACAACTACAGGAATTATTCCGGTACCTGTTTTATCTGCACCTTGGATTTTACCTGCTCCAATAAAAACATTAATGGCAACTTCTGGTAGTATTCCAGCTGTTATTTATGTTATTGTTACTTGGGTTATTTTAGGGTTGGTTTTCTACCCATTTGTTAAAGCTATTGAAAAGAATGATTTAAAAGAAGAAAGTTTAGCGGAAGCAGAGTAGAAATGATAAAATGTTAGGTATTTCAGTATATTTTCAAGATTTAGATTTAGATTATTTAGAAAAAGCAAAGGAATGTGGTGCTGAGTATGTATTTACTTCGCTACATATTCCTGAAGAAGATTATTCTGATTTGGAGGAAAAATTACCGTTGTTTTTAAAGACATGTCATAATTTGGGATTAAAAGTTGTTCCTGATGTGTCTCCGGTTACATTCGAAAAATTACAAATCAAGGATAAAGATTATCTTAAACTTAAAGAAATGGGGTTTGAAGCTTTAAGATTAGATTATGGATTTGATGATTATAAAATTATCAAAGAACTTCAAAAAGATTTTTATCTTATGTTAAATGCAAGCGTTGTTAGTAAAGATTATATCGAAGGTGCAAAACAAGCGGGTATAAATCTTGATAAAATTGCATTAACACATAATTTTTATCCTTTAACAGGAACAGGGTTGAGTTTAAAGGCATTTAACGATAAAAATAAAGTATTTACAGAATATGGTTTAACAACACAGGCATTTGTTTGTGGTGATCTATTAAAAAGATTTCCACTATATGAAGGATTACCTACAGTAGAAAAACATCGTATTCAAAATCCTTTTGTTGCAGCTGTAGAATTAATTCATAAATGCAATGTTAAAGATATTTTTATAGGTGATAGTAAAGCATCTATTAAAACTTTAAGAAATATTCAAGATTATATGGATAAAAAGATTATGAGAATCCCTTGTCATTTAGAAAAAGATTTTGAATATTTATACGATAAAGAAATAAAAGTAAGAAAAGATCAATCAGAAACACTTATTCGTTTACTTTTACCAAGAACAGAAAATATTCCTGTTTATCATAATACGATTCGTCGACAAGGATCTATTATTATGGAAAATGTTTTAGCTGGTCGTTATAGTGGTGAAGTTCATATTGCAAAAAGGGATCTTCCTTTTGAAGCACGTTCTAATGTTATTGGATTTATACATCCAGAATATGTAGATATTTTAGACGAAATTGATGGTACAACAACTCTGGTATTTGAAAGATTATAGGAGGTTTATATGACTAAAGTAGATATTTCAAATTTAGTGACTGAAACAAGAAACCCAAAAACTATGAATCTTGATGATATGACTGTCGGTGAAATTCTAAAAACAATGAATGAGGAAGATACACTTGTACCTTTACGTGTTAGAGAAGTTTTACCGCAAGTTGAAATAGCCGTCACAAAAATTATTGAAGCATTAAAAACTGGTGGAAGACTTTTCTATATTGGTAGTGGAACGAGTGGGCGTTTGGGAATTTTAGATGCCGTTGAATGTCCTCCAACATTCAGTACTACAACAGAGGTCAATGGAATTATTGCTGGTGGACCTGATGCATTTATTCAAGCAAAAGAAGGTGCTGAGGATAACGAAGAACAAGGTATGCAAGATGTTTTAGATGCACACATTACGGATAAAGATGTAGTTGTAGGTATAGCTGCTAGTGGCAGAACACCACATACAATAGGGGCATTAAAAAAGGCTAATGAAATAGGCGCTTATACTGTTAGTATTGCATGTAATCCTAATAGTGAGGTTGGTAAAGTTGCTAAATTAGCAATTGATATGAATCTTGGCCCTGAAATTATAACTGGTTCTACTCGTTTAAAATCAGGTACAGCACAAAAACTTGTATTAAATATGCTTTCTACAGTTTCTATGATTGGTATTGGAAAGACTTATCAAAATTTAATGGTTGATGTTAAGTCTTCTAATGAAAAGCTTGTTGAACGAAGTAAGAGAATGATTATGGAAGCAACAGGATGTGAATACGACATTGCCACACAAAATTATGAAGAGTGTGGTCGACAAGTCAAATTAGCTATTGTAAAGGTTTTATTGAATTGTTCTGTTGAAGAAGCAAAAGAAAGGTTAGAAATGACAAATGGTTTTGTGAAAAAAGCCATTGAAAAATAACAGACTGTATAAAACAGTCTGTTATTTTTCAAAAAAGGACATTATATGAAGTTAAAAGAGAAAATTGATCAATGGGTCATGAGTTTAAATGAAAATATTCATTTTCAAGCAATAAAAATGACATATGTAGATATTATTCCTTTTTTATTAGGGTTAGGTATTGTTTATTTAATAGACAGATTAATTAAGTTTTCATTTTTACAATCACTATTTCTAATTGTTTGTTTGATATATGTTGTATTAATAAATGTTTTGTATGCAATCCATTATACTTCACTCAAACAGTCAAATAAACGAATCTTAATATTATTTTCGATATTATTATCATTTGTATTTGTTTATACAGATGTAATTGGTGATACATTAAATATAACATTACCTTTATTATTAATTAATATGATTGGAATAGAGCTTATAGATCGTATATCAAAGATTCAAATTAAAATAAAATATTTACCTGAAGCTGTAGTACAATATTTTGTTCAATTAATACCAGTGTTAACTGCTTTCGTTTATTTAATTTTTTGTGCTTATTTAAAAAATTATTATTTTCCATCACTTATGTTATTGTCACAATACTTATTACAATTCTTCTCTTCAATTGTAGGTTGTTTATTAATTGTTATTTTGACTTGTTATTTTTGGTATGGTGGAATACACGGTGTATCAATTATTGGGACATTAATAAGACCATTTTGGACACAAATGCTTATGGTTAATTTTATTAATGTTTTACTAAATGTACCTATGACTTATATTGTTACAGAAGGATTTTTCCAATGGTATGTATGGATAGGTGGTAGTGGTGCGACTTTAGGACTTGCCATATTATGTCGTTATTTTGCCAAAAGCCGTAATCTTAAAAAATTAGGACAAGAATCATTGTTTTCAGGATTATTCAATATTAATGAACAAATATTATTTGGATTACCAATTATTCAAAATGAAGGAATGAAGATTCCATTTTTTGCTGGCCCAGTTATTCAAGCAATTATAACTTATTTTTGTATGTATTATGGAGTGATACCTAAAACTTTTTTAATTGTGCCATGGGTTTGTCCATCTTTGATTGGTTCATTTTGGGCAAGTGGTGGATATTGGATTGTTTTAGTTTATGGCTTAATATTAATTGTTATTTCAATTATTATATATTTACCATTTTTTATTAAATATGATCATAAACTTTTGAAAAATGAAATGAAAGGGAATTAAAGGTATGAGAAAATTAGGAATTTCATTGTATGCAGAAAAATCAAACATAGAAGAAATGAAACAATATATTGACAAAGCATCAAAAGCTGGATTTTCTCGTATTTTTTCTTGTTTATTATCAGTGGATAAAAGTGTAGATGAAATAAAAAAAGATTTTCTTGAAGTGAATCGGTATGCGCATGAAAAAGGATTTGAAATTTTTGTTGATGTTAGTCCTCGTGTATTTGATCGATTAGGAATTAGTTATCAAGATCTTTCTTTTTTTAGCGAGATAGAAGCTGATGGCATTCGTTTAGATGCTGGATTTAGTGGAAATGAAGAATCTTTAATGACTTTTAATCCACATGGTTTAAAAATTGAAATTAATATGAGTAATGATACTCATTATATTGATACAATCATGAATTACTGTCCTAATCAATATCAATTGATGGGATGTCATAATTTTTATCCTCATCAGTATTCAGGGTTAAGTTTAGAACACTTTATATCATGTACAGAACGTTTTAAAAAATACGGTTTAAAAACTGCTGCCTTTGTTAGTTGTTCATCGCCTGATGCATTTGGACCATGGCCTACAACAGAAGGATTGCCTACTTTAGAAATGCATCGCAACCTCCCTATAGATGTTCAAATAAAACATATGATAGCTTTAAATAATATTGATGATATCATAATTTCTAACTGTTATCCTACTGATGAGGAATTAAATGAAATTGCTAAAATGAGATTAGATCTTGTATCATTTAATATAGAATTGATAGATAATATACCAGAGATAGAAAGAAAAATCATTTTAGAAGATATTCATTTTAATCGAGGTGATTTAAATGAATATCTTATTCGATCTACACAAAGTCGTGTTAAATATAAAGGACATGAATTTAGCGTTTTTAATACTCCAGAATATCTAAATGTTGGAGATGTTATTATTGAAAGTTCAGAATATGGTCACTATGCTGGAGAATTGCAGATTGTTAAAAAGAAAATGAAAAATAGTGGTAAAAGTAATGTTGTTGGAAAAATTGTTGATGATGAGGTATTTTTGATTCCTTATATAAAACCATGGCAAAAATTTATATTTCAAGAGGTAAAATAGAATGTTGTATATTGGTATAGATGGTGGCGGTACAAAAACTGCTTTTGGTTTATTTGATACACATGGAAAATTGTTAGATAAAATTGAATTACCAACATGTCATTTTTTACAAGTGGGTTATGACAGATGCGCTCAATGCTTAAAGGATGGTATTTATCAGTTAATAGATAAACATGAGTTATCATGCCATGAGTTAAAAATTGGTATTGCAGGGTATGGAAGTGATCAACAAGTCCCGAATTGCAAGCAGAAACTGGAAATAAGAAGATAAGTTAGTTATTATAGAAAATAGTATTACCAGTTACATTAA
>NZ_JBEHVX010000102.1:0-7894 GCF_040227455.1 Catenibacterium sp. RTP21428st1_D7_RTP21428_210409
TTCAGCTTCATGAACGCCGTTTAATCGGTGCTTATGAAATTTAATTTTCACTAACCTGTGGTTTGTGGGTATTCAAAGTATTTCTTATATTATTTAAAAATATGTAATAATTTAGGGAAATTTAAAAAATGATGAACTTGATTGACTTATTTCCGATTATTTAATACAATGTTGAAAACACAAGATAAGGAGATGCACAATGGAAAAATTGTTTAAGAGCACAAGAGGCAATCAGACACCTATTGATTTTTATACATCTATTCTTCAGGGAATCGCAAGTGATGGGGGATTACTTGTACCTGACTTTGATTTTGAGAAGAAAAACCTAGAAGATTTACTTCCATTAAACTATGTAGATCTTGCAACTGCGATTATTGGTACATTCGCACCAAGTGATGCAAAAGAAGCATTACATACAGCCTGCAATCAGGCTTATGGTGAAGGTTTGTTCTGTGATGAAGTGGTTCCTGTAAAGAAAGCAGGAAATGTATATGTTGCAGAACTCTATCAGGGGCCTACAGCTGCATTCAAGGATATGGCATTATCTATGCT
The DNA here is from genome assembly GCF_040227455.1 of Catenibacterium sp. RTP21428st1_D7_RTP21428_210409. Lineage (NCBI taxonomy): Bacteria > Bacillati > Bacillota > Erysipelotrichia > Erysipelotrichales > Coprobacillaceae > Catenibacterium > Catenibacterium sp. RTP21428st1_D7_RTP21428_210409. The sequence continues at coordinate 553 of NZ_JBEHVX010000102.1, forward strand.
TCCAAGAATGATGACTCTTTCTTTAAAGAAGAAAGGTGAAGAACGTGAAGTTATGATTCTTGCGGCTACAAGTGGTGATACAGGTAAAGCTGCATTAGAAGGATTTAAAGATGTAGAAGGTACATGTATTAAGGTTTTCTATCCAATTGATGGTGTATCAGCTATTCAGCAGCAGCAGATGGTGACTACAACAGGTAAGAATGTTGAAATTATCGGTATTAGAGGTAACTTTGATGATGCCCAGTCTGCAGTTAAGAAAGCTTTTGGTTCTAAAGAATTAAAAGAACTTTGTGATGAACATCATATCTTCTTATCTTCAGCTAATTCAATAAATATTGGACGTTTAATTCCACAGATTGTATATTACTTCTATTCATATTTAACACTTGTGAAGAGAAATGAAATCAAACTAGGAGAAGCAGTGAACTTTACAGTACCTTCAGGTAACTTTGGTAACTGCTTAGCTGGATGGATTGCAAAGAATATGGGATTACCAGTGAACCAGTTCATTGTTGCTTCTAATAAGAATAATATCTTAACTGATTTTTTCACTACTGGTACTTATGATGCAAGACGTGAATTCTATAAGACTAATGCGCCTGCTATGGATATCTTAGTTTCTAGTAACTTAGAAAGATTAGTATGGTTCATGGTGAATGGTGATAGTGAAAAAGTGAATAAGTATATGGAAGAACTTAAAGAAACAGGTGTTTATAAAGTAGATGATGAAACACTTGCAAGAGTTCAGAAAGAATTCAAGGCAGGATGTCTTGGAGAAGAAGATGTACTTAAAGTTATTCATGACTGCTGGAATGAAAACAAGTATCTATTAGATACACATACAGCTGTTGGTTATGGTGTTTATGAAGAATATGTTAAGAACACTGGTGATACAACTAAGACAATCTTACTTTCTACTGCATCACCTTATAAGTTCCCAGAATCTGTATATCAGGCATTAACTGGTGAAGAAGTAGATGTTTATACAGCTATTGAAAAACTACATGATTTAACTGGTATGGAAATTTCTTACCCATTAAAAGGTATTAAGGATCGTGAAATCCTTCATAAGGGTGTTATTGATAGAAATGCAATTCTAGATACTATTGCAGAAAAGATCAAGGAGTACTAATTATGTTTGTAAAGGTAAGAGTTCCTGCAACAAGCGCAAACTTAGGACCTGGATTTGACGTTGCGGGTCTAGCAGTGACTTTATATAATACATTCACTTTTGAATTATTAGATGAAGGATTAGAAATCTTAGGATGTCCTGAACAGTTTGCGAACAAAGATAACTTAGCTTATCGTGCCTTTGAAGAAGGTGCACGTTATGTAGGATTAGATTATAAAGGATTACGTATTACCAATGAAGGAGATGTTCCTTATACAAGAGGATTAGGTTCTTCTTCTACATGTATTGTCGCTGGTATTGTTGGTGCATTCGCATTCAAGAATCGTTATGAAGAACGTCAGAACATTCTTGAACTTGCGACTAAGATTGAAGGACATCCAGACAACGTTGCCCCAGCAATCTTTGGTGGATTAACTGTATCTGTTATGGAAGAACATAAAGTCACTACATTATCTATTCCAGTTAAACAGGAATATCGTTATGTCGCACTTATTCCACCTTTCACATTATCTACAGAAAAAGCACGTTCTGTATTACCACAGACATTAGATCGTGCAGATGCGATTAAGAATGTATCTCATCTTGCATTAATGGTTGCATCACTTATTAATGGATATGATGAAGGTTTGAAACTAGGCTTCAAGGATCGTTTCCATCAGCCATATCGTGGACATCTAATTGACAATTTCTTCCCTATTATGGAAACATTAGAGAAGGATGAAAGAGTATTAGGTGCTTATCTATCAGGTGCAGGGCCTACTATTATGGCTTTAATTCGTGCTGATGATACAATGGGTGTTGTTCGTATTAAAGAAGAATTAGGATCTTTAATTGACGGATGGCAAGTGGAAAAGTTAGAATTAGATGAACGTGGATTTACATGTGACTTTTTATAATACCTGGCTGTTGTCAGGTATTTTTTTCAGGAGGATCAAATGAAGAATTATCATACACATACAACAAGATGTATGCATGCAATTGGAAGTGAAGAAGAATATATTCTAGCAGCCATTTCAGCTGGATATACAGAACTAGGCTTTTCAGACCATACACCATGGCATTATGAATCAGGATATCATGCTACAATGCGTATGGATGAATCACAACTTGAAGATTATGTCCATACATTATCAGTACTAAGAGATAAGTATAAAGACAAGATTTCTATCAAGATTGGTTTGGAGTGTGAATACTTTGAAGATAAGATGGAATGGCTTAAGGAACAGCTTGAAAAGTATAAGCTTGATTATATTGTTTTAGGGAATCATTTTGATGGCAGTGATGAAACAGGTATTTATTATGGTCATCCAGTATCTTTAGAAGAATTAAAGAGATATGTATCACAGGTGATTAAGGCTATGGATACAGGCTTGTTTTCATATGTAGCGCATCCTGATGTTGTTTTCTATGATGAAAAGATTCAAGAACATATTGATGAGTTAGAGAAAATCTGTATTCATGCGGCTGAAATAGATATGCCTTTAGAATTTAACTTATTAGGATATAAGGCTATGCGTCATTATCCAAGTCAGCCATTTATTGATTTATGTAAGAAACATCATAACCGTATTATTATCGGAACAGATGCGCATGAACCAAGTGCATTAAAAGATACTAAAACATACAATCGTGCTTATGCTTACTTAAAGGAAAGTGGCTTAGAAATTACTGAAGATATTAAGATGTTGAGATAGAAGGCTTGAGAAAGCCTTTTTTTCTTTTGACAGTTCCCTTGAGTGCAAATTGAAAAAGTTATGGAATATTCATGCTTATTTTGATTTAAATGTATGTAGAAAATGTAGTAATGTATCTCGCTTGATTAAGATTGCTCATATCAGGCACTATATGTCAGTAACTGAATTGGTTTGACAGTTATTGTGACATTAAATTTAAAAAGCATTGATATATTCATGTTTATTTTGAATTAGATGCATGAGAAAAATGTAGTAATATAATATACGGTAGTGATATTTCTAAATTAGAAAGTATGTATTAGATATTAAAAAGAATGATATTATTTCATTTATTTAAAAAAACCTTTACAATATAAAGTGCCTAGTATTGATTAAAGGCTGTATAATAAAGGTGGTGATAAAAATGGAACATATTACAGATATAGATAAAACAGCACATCTTGAAGAATGTGTAGAAGCGGTGAGAGAAATCATTAATCCAGATGATTATGGATTAACTGAAGAAGCTCTTTATGCTCTTACGAAAGAAATCATGGATACTTCTCTTACAATGGGAGGAGACTTTCATTTAGATAACATTCGTTTCTTTGCGGAACGTTTTATTAAGAGCGGATCAATTGCACGTTTTAAGATGGCTCATGAAAATGATTTTTAAGGAGGAATTGTATGGGTAAAATAGAAGACGTTATCCAACAGTACCTGGATGAACATAAAAGTCATTATCTAGGAAAATATCGTTATAGATGTAGCTATCGAATTAGTGATACTGCGATGAAGTTTCATTATTATATGCTTGATGAAAACTTCAGAAATATCGATATTTATGTTGAATTATCATATGGTGATAAGGTTGAAGCAGAATTCTCAGAAAATTTAAATGATCAGGAAAAGCAGTTTATTATTAAAGATGCACTGGTACATATTTTTTATAAAGAGAAGTTTACACATATCCTTCATTATTCTTTGATTCCAAAGATAGTGAAGGAACATCATCTCATTGATACAAACATGGCACCGATTGATTATATTGAGATATTGGAGTACATGAAGTATCATCAGGGGATTAATAAAAAGACGATCGATTCTTTCTATGAAATCTATCTTCCAGTTATGCATGATTTAATCAAGACACAAAAATATGATGTTTATATTTCTTCATTGATCTTATTATTACGTAACATACTTTATGAATATGACTGGGATGGACCAAATTCTAAATATCGTGATACGGAATATCAATATCATTTATATTATGTAAGAGAATTGATTCAGGAAATTATTGACCATCTAGATGTATTCTATAAGCATGCAGCAAGCTATTTGTTCCATCTTATGCATCTACTATGTCAGCATACTTTATTCGCATTTTGTATTATGAGCAATCTTGGTTCATTATTTAATTATAATGAGGTTGTTTTAAAGGCTTTATCAGACAATTTGAAAAAGCACTTTATTTTATATGATAAGGAAGCTAATAATTTAAATCAGTGTAATCTTGTTTATTCTTATTTATTTTATTCTTATTTAAATAAGAAAGAACCTTTTAGAGAAGTAATCAAACAGGTGTTTAGAACTATTGTTGATGCAATTCTTGTTTATGCAAATCATGATCTAGATCTTGCATTAGGTAATACGTTATTAAAAAATGAAGGTTATGATGTGTTGCTCGATTTATTCAGCAATGATTACAATACATTTATATTCACTTGCTTCCCAATTAGTTCATTCCCAACAGAGATGCGTACATCAGTTCGTAATGAACTCGTTGCCGCTATTCGTTTCTTTGCAGGTAGAATGAATAATGATAAGTATAAGCTCAGCTCATTTGAACAGGTATTAAATATCAATAGATTATTATTAGATAATTTTGGAGATTGGTATAAATGAAAAAGAGAAATATAGTCACAGCAGCCTTTGGAACTGCTGTCCTTGCAGGTGCAGGGTTATATCAGAAAACAAGTCAGTTTGTAGATGAACGCTTATATCGTGCACATATTAAACGTACCTTATTTGAGACTTTAAAGCCTCAGACAGTACGTATTAAGAATATGAATGATGCGATTTTAACTGGTCATCTACTTGAAGTGGATCATGCAGACAATACATTAATCATGGTTCATGGTTTTACTAAAGATGCATCTTCTCTAGAAAATGAAGCAATCTATTTTCAGTCAATTTGCCCTCATACTAATATTTTAATGATTGATTGTTATGGTAATGGATCATCTGATGGTGTGACAAGAGGCGTTGGTTTCCAAGATGTTATGGATATTAACTATTGGAATCGTTTCATTATTCAAAAGTATGGCGAAGATCATCCGGTCTTCTTCTATGGTAAAGAAACAGGTGCGACAGCCTTGCTTTGTGCAGGCAGTGCAGGTTTATTAAAGAATGCAACAAGCTTAATTGTAGAAAGTACATTTAAGAATGTGCGTGATTATTTTGCATATTTAATGAAGAATGATGGATATCCAGAATCTATTACACGTCCTTTACTTTCTATTGTATTAAGAAAAGCATTGGATGTACCTCTAGATGATTTAGATATCATGAGATATATAAGAAGGAATACTATTCCGACATTATTTATCCAAAACAAAAACAACAATAAGGTAGATTTTAATGATGTATTTGATTTATACAATAATGCATTATGTGTTAAAGAATTAATGCCATTAAAAGATAAGCCATTTTATGCTCTTGATGAAAAGCATCCTTATAAGGATCTTCTTACAGAGTTTTTAAATAGAAATGGATGATAGGAGGATTAAAATGTATTTTAAAGAATCAACAGGGTTCCCAAAGGATTTCTTATGGGGAAGTGCTTCAGCTGCTTATCAGGTAGAAGGTGCCTGGGCTGAAGACGGCAAAAAGCCTTCGGTATGGGATAAGTTTGTAAGAATCCCAGGTAAGACATTCAAAGCTACTACAGGTGATAAGGCAGTTGACCATTATCACATGTATAAAGAAGATGTCAGACTAATGGGTGAGATGGGGTTAAAGACTTATCGTTTCTCAATTGCCTGGTCAAGAATCTATCCAGATGGTAATGGACAGGTGAATGAAAAAGGTTTACAGTTCTATGATGATTTAATCAATGAATGCTTAAAGTATAATATTGTACCAATGGTGACTGTATATCATTGGGATTTACCACAGGCATTAGAAGATCAATATCATGGCTGGGAAGATCGTCGTATTGTCGATGATTTTGTGAATTATGCAACTACATTATTTAAACGTTATGGTGATCGTGTTAAACATTGGATTATCTTAAATGAACAGAATGTCTTCACTGGACATGGCTGGATGCTTGCTAAACATCCACCAGGAAAATTTAAGGATATGAAGACTTACTATCAGGTGAATCATCATGCATTCATGGCTCATGCAAAATCAGTACTTGCATTAAAGGAACTTTATCCTGATGCATTAGTCGGTTCATCATTCGCTTATGGTCCAGCTTATGCAGTATCTGATAAACCAGAAGATCAGATGGCATGTGTTGATTATGAAGACTTAAAGTCTTACTACTGGATGGATGTTTATGCTTATGGACGTTATCCAAGATCTGCAATGAAATATTTAGAATCATTAGGTGTTGCCCCACACTTTGAGGAAGGCGATGCTGAAATTCTAAAAGAAGCTGCATCTAAAGTAGACTTCATGGGTGTTAACTACTATAAGACATGTAGTATTGAATACAACCCACTAGATGGTATTGATTCTCTTGGTGGAGAAAACAATACAGGTAAGAAGGGCACTGCAGAAATGGAAGGTGTACCTGGTATGTATAAGGTACCTGCGAATAAGAATCTTCCTACAACTGACTGGGACTGGACTATTGATCCTATGGGACTACGTTTTGCGTGTCGTAAGATTACTTCACGTTATGATTTACCAATCGTTATTTCAGAAAACGGACTTGGCGCATTTGATAAATTAGAAGATGGAAAGATCCATGATTCATATCGTATTGAATATTTACGTAACCATATTGAAGAATTAAAGAAAGCATGTGATGATGGATGCCGTATTCTTGCATATTGCACATGGTCATATACTGATTTATTAAGCTGGTCAAATGGTTATCAGAAAAGATACGGTTTTGTCTATGTAGATCGTGATGAAGATGAAAACTCTGGTACTCTAAAGAGAATTCCAAAGGATTCATATTATTGGTATAAAAAAGTTATTGAAACTAATGGTGAAGAATTATAATTCATAGAAGGCTGATTCATATTGAATCAGTCTTTTATATATTTAAATTAGGTATAGAGAGCTTACAAGAGACATATATAAAAGAGGATAAAAAATAATTAAAATAGAAAAACATTGATTATATCAATAAAAATAAACATTTTGAAATAAAAATAGAAAATAATTTAAAAAAATGCTTTACAAACGCTGCGATATTGGGTATTATAGACAGGCAGTCTGGGAGACGGGCTGAGACAGAACATTGAAAACTGAACAGATACACGTCAGATTTATTTGAAAACATTTAATTGATGAG
>NZ_JBEHVX010000103.1:0-7531 GCF_040227455.1 Catenibacterium sp. RTP21428st1_D7_RTP21428_210409
ATATGAGCGCACTAAAGGGCAGTCATTTCTGACTGCCCTTTACAAGTGGAAACCCCCAAATATTTAAAGCGAGTTTTCTATTGACCCCCCTTAAAAATTAAAGGTTCCAAATGTTCATCTCTCAAGTATTGTGTTTTTTATCCTTCAATACCAGTTTCAGCTTTAACTAATTCAACAACTTCTTCCATTGTAGAAAGTTCAGTAGTTGCCTTTTCAGCTACCTTCTTAGATTCTTCATAAGATAATTCTCTGATACGTTTTCTCTGAGCAAGAATTGAAGTTGCAGACATTGAGAATTCGTCAAGTCCTAAACCAAGTAGTAATGGTGCAGCAAGAGCTTCGCCTGCCATTTCACCACACATACCAGTCCATTTACCTTCTCTATGAGAAGCATCAATTGTGTTCTTAACTAATCTTAAGATTGATGGGTTGAATGGCTGATATAAGTAGTTGATTGTAGATGACATACGATCAGCAGCAAAAGTGTACTGGATTAAGTCGTTTGTACCGATTGAGAAGAAATCTACAACCTTAGCAAACTGATCAGCAAGAACAGCAGCGGCTGGGATTTCAATCATGATACCAACTTCGATTGAATCAGAAACTTTAACACCTTCAGCTTCTAACTTAGCCTTTTCATCTAATAAGATTCCCTTAGCCTTCTTGAATTCGTCAACAGTTGCAATCATAGGGAACATGATCTTAAGATCTCCATAAACTGAAGCACGAAGTAATGCTCTTAACTGAGTTCTGAATACTTCTTCTCTCTGGAAGCAAAGACGAATAGCACGAACACCTAAGAATGGGTTCATTTCTTCAGGAACTGGAAGAGCCTTTAACTTCTTATCTCCACCGATATCCATTGTTCTAACAACAACTGGACCATTTACGTTTTCAAGTACTGTCTTATAAGCTTCATACTGTGAATCTTCTGTTGGAAGTTCATCTGATTCCATATATAAGAATTCAGTTCTGAATAAACCAACACCTTCAGCACCATTCTGCTTAATAGCTTCGATATCATTTGGAGAACCGATGTTAGCTACTAATAATACCTTATGACCATCAGTAGATACTGATTCAGCAGTCTTTAATGTCTTAAGTTCTGCTTTGTAGTCTTCGAATTCTTTTCTCTTAGCTTCATAAGTTGAAACTGTTTCTTTATCAGGGTTAACAAATACATCACCTGTTAAACCATCAAGAACTACCATATCACCATCATTGACAGTTTCAGTAATAACGTTAGTTGCTACAACTGCTGGGATTTCCATAGATCTAGCTAGGATAGCAGAGTGAGAAGTTCTACCACCGATATCAGTGATGAAACCACGAACTAAGTTTTTATTTAACTGAGCTGTATCAGAAGGAGTTAAATCATGAGCGATGATTACAACTTCTTCATCAATTAAAGCAGGGTTAGGTAAAGACTTACCTAATAAGTTAGCTTTTAAACGAGTAGTTACGTCTCTAACGTCAGCTGCTCTTTCTTTGAAATATGCATCATCCATAGATGAGAACATAGTAATGAATAAATTAGCTACATCTTCTAATGCTGCTGGAGCACATACCTTTTCATCATTGATCTTAGCTTCAACCTGTGACTGAAGTTCTGGATCTTCAAGAATCTGAGCATGAGCATCAAATACTGCTGCTTCTTCTTCAGATAAGTTTTTAGTAGCTGCTTCCTTAATTGCAGCGATTTCAAGTTTTACTGCTGCAACGCTCTTGTTATATAAAGCAATTTCAGCTTCTGTGTCTTCAACTGTAGTACGTGTTACAGTTAAATCTGGCATATCTAATTTATATGCTTTAGCAATGGCATAACCACTAGATGCCGCAATACCTTTTACATTTGTCATTTTTGACCTACCTCCATATATTCCATATTTTACAATAAAAGGGGTATAAAATAAAGGAAAGAAGTTCTTTCGTATATATTTTTTTGACAAATTTACACAATTTTGAGGGTATGAATTAACTTAAATCTATCTATATATATCTGCAAGTGTTGAAAGAAGCTAATTAGGATCATTTTTTCACTTTTTTAATAGTAAAAATAGATATATTCTAGTTACCAGATCACTCTTTAACCGCTGTTTCACTATCAGATAATTTATACCAATATATTTTAAAATAAATAAAGAAAATTTCATAGTATGAAAATATCACTTTACAAATAGGAATGACAAGTATAATATATAAGTGTAAACAGGAGGATAATAATATGAAAGTTATTGTTACTAAAGATTATGAAGAAGCAAGTCAGAAAGCAGCAGAAATCATGCTTGACGTTATCAAAAATAAACCAAACGCAAACCTTGGCCTAGCTACTGGTTCTACACCAATCCGTCTTTATGAATTAATGAGAGAAGATCATAAAGCTAACGGAACAAGCTACAAAGATATCAAATCATTCAACCTTGATGAATATTATGGTTTAGCACAGGATCATCCACAGAGTTATTACTATTTCATGTGCCATCAGTTATTCAATGAATTAGATATCGATAAGAATAATATCAATGTTCCTAAGGGTAAGGGATCTATCGAAGAAGTTTGTGATGAATACAATGCATTATTAGCTAAAAATCCAAGAGATATCCAGTTATTAGGAATAGGTTCTAATGGACATGTTGGTTTCAATGAACCAGGTACATCATTTGATTCAGTGACTCACTACATTGCATTAAAGCAAAGCACAATTGAAGACAACGCTAAGTTATTCTTCAATGGTGATTTAAGTGCTGTTCCTACTCATGCAATCACTATGGGTATTTCTAATATCATGGAAGCTAAGAAGGTATTATTAATCGCAACTGGTGAAAGAAAAGCTAAAGCAGTTAAAGGCTTAGTTGAAGGACCAGTAACAGAAGATTTACCAGCTTCTATTCTTCAGAAACATGAAGATGCAATCATCATCGTTGATGAAGCAGCTGCATCATTATTATCTAAATAATCTCTATAGGCGCTTAAGCGCCTTTTTTTGTGCTATAATTTTTTTGAGGTGATTTCATGAAGGCAATGAATAAAGACAATCCTAAATACAATGACTGCGTAGAAAGAGAATCACAGTTATATGAAAGAAAAGGTGATTTTAGAACACCTTTTATGAGAGATTATAATCGTATTATATTTACTACCGCCTATAGACGTTTAAAACATAAGACACAGGTCTTTTTTGCGCCTGATAATGATCATATATGTACGCGTGCTGAACATGTGAATCTAGTAGAATCTATCAGTTACACAATTGCTTATCAATTAGGACTGAATACTGAACTTACACGTGCTATTAGTGCAGGACATGATTTAGGACATGCTCCTTTTGGTCATGGTGGAGAAAAGATTCTTTCTTCTTTGTCTATAAAACATGGATTAGAACCTTTCTGGCACGAAAAGAATAGCCTTCACTTAATAGATGATTTATGTTTACTAGAGGATGATCAACATATTGAACATAATCTTGATCTCACCTATGCAGTAAGAGATGGCATTATAGCCCATTGTGGTGAAGTGAATCAAAGAAGAATTAAACCTAGAAGTGAAAAGATAGATTTAAAAGACTTTAAATCACCAGGACTTTATCAGCCTTATACTCTAGAAGGGTGTGTGGTGAAAATCAGTGATAAGATAGCTTATCTTGCAAGAGATATAGAGGATGCATGGAACTTACATATACTTAATGAAGAAGATATGAAAAGCTTAATAGAAGAAATTAATGCAGTTGTCCCAGAATTATTTAAAGCAATCAATAATGGAACAGTGGTCAATTACTTTATTCAAGATGTGATTCATAATAGTACCGAAGACTATATTGGTTTGTCTAATGAAGCTTTTGAAATTATGAAGATATTTATGAAGTTTAATTATCAAAAGATTTATGAAATAAAGAAGGTTAAGATTCATACGCAATATGTACAATTGATTCTAGAGAGTCTCTTTTCTTTCTTATATGAGTATGGACAACATGACAATTTTGTTTTAGACTTAAAAAAAGATGCAGAACGTTATCCACTCATTATTAATCATTATCTTAAATGGTTAACACGCTATAGTACTTTACTTCATGATGAACGTTATCAAAATCATATAGTCTATGACTTTGAGAATGATTCACTTGCTTTAGAAAAGAGTATTATTGATTATTTATCAGGGATGACCGATCATTTTATTATTGATGCATTTGATGAATTGCTTGCATATAGATAGGGGGGAGTTTTTATGCCAATTAATATTCCAGATGATTTACCAGCATATAAAGTTTTAACGGCTGAAAACATCTTTGTGATGAACCAGACACGTGCGACTACACAGCGTATTAGACCTTTAAAAATTTTAATTGTAAATATCATGCCTTTAAAGATTACAACAGAAACACAATTATTAAGATTATTATCTAATACACCATTACAGCTTGAAGTAGAACTTATTCATATGTCTACACATGATTCTAAGAATGTTCCTAAGGAACATTTACTTACTTTCTATAAGACATTTAAAGATATTAAAGAGAATTCTTATGATGGTATGATTATTACAGGTGCTCCTGTAGAACAGATGCCTTTTGAAGAAGTAGACTATTGGAATGAATTATGTGAAATACTTGAATGGGCCAAGATACATGTCTTTAGTTCTTTCTTTATCTGCTGGGCTTCACAGGCTGCTTTACATTATTATTATGGTATTGATAAGTACTTATTGAAGCATAAATTAACAGGTGTATATCGTCATCATACTAACCAAAGAAAGATGAGAAGAAAGATTTTAAGAGGTTTTGATTATCAGTTCTATGCACCACATTCACGTTATACAACTGTTTTAAAGGAAGATGTTGCAAGTAATTCTAACTTAGATATACTTGCTGAAAGTGATGATGCAGGAGTCTATTTGGTGGCTTCTAAGGATGGTTCTCAGTTCTTTGTGACAGGACATCCTGAATATGATCCAGACACATTAGATAAAGAATATAAGCGTGACAAAGAGAAACCAGGTGTCATTGCAGAACTACCTAAAAATTATTATCTTGATGATGATCCATCTCAGGAAATACAAGTAAAATGGCGTTCACATGCCTATCTTTTATTCTCTAACTGGTTGAACTATTATGTTTACCAGGAAACACCATATGATCTAAGTGATCTTCATGAACGTAAGAAATAAGCCATCTTCCTAGGTGGCTTTTTATATTAGGAGGTGATTTTTGTGTTATTTATTCCACTCATTATATTATTGATCTTATATTTCATGTATTGCATGCTTATGCGTTATGAATCACGCACCTTGTGGAGTGGTGTTGGGTTCTTTGGGCTTTCACTTATGACTATTATTACAGCTTTCTTCTATGCGTTCTACTATTCTGAAACATTAACTCATTATCCACTTATTATGGATATAGGGGTTCTATTAGCCGCTGTTGCAGTTCTGGTTATCCTATTTTTTCCACTTGCAACTATTATTATGTTCTTTGTAGAAGGAATTAAAGTCATTAAACATGAAGGATTGAAATTCACTAACCTTCTATCTCTAGGATTTTCGATAGGATTATTTGTTTATCTATTTATAGGACCAATCTTTTTTAAGTTTTCTAATAAAATAATGACAGTTCTCTATGCAATCATATCATTTACGGTTCTCTATTTCTTATCCGTTCTTGCTAGCTATTGCCTTTCTGCTTTCCTAAATACGTTCCACTTATTTAAATCTAGAAAACTGGATTATATAATAGTATTAGGAGCAGGCATCAAAGGAGAGCAGGTCACACCATTACTAGCGAGTAGAATTGATCAAGGAATAGAAATCCTAAAAAAGAATCCAAAAGCCTTGCTCATCATGTCTGGAGGACAAGGCAAGGGAGAAGATATTCCTGAAGGAGAAGCCATGGCACGATATGCCATCAATAAAGGTATTGATGAGAGTAAGATAATCATTGAAGACAAATCTACGAATACAAAAGAAAACCTCTTATTCTCATCAAAACTTATGACTAAAGAATCTCCACGAGTTGGACTTGTTACTACGTCCTATCATGTTTTTAGAGCCTTGATACTTGCAAAAGACTTAGGAATTAGATGTATTGGCTTTGGTTCAGTCACTAAATGGTATTTTACATTAAATGCTTTGATTAGAGAATTTATAGGTTACTTAAGCATGACATGGAAGAAGCATAGTATTGTGATTATTCTCTACAGTATATTTGTTGTTATTTTTTCGATTGTGAGGTAAATGATTATGGGTGCATTAAGTGTATTTTTTCTAATGGGCATATTGTCTACGCTATTTCTTATCTTTGTATCTTTATTTATAGGTATACTTTGTACTTATGTAGCAGGTTATCTTTTTGAAGGATTCCTTGTCTCTTCATTATTAGATACTAAAACCTATCGCGGCTGGATTCCTTTCTATAATAAATATTTACTAGGAAATATCACAGGAGATCATGTGCTTGGTATTATATTTTCTATCTGTGCACTTCCTGTATTAATTATTGGATATGTCTTATTTGTGATGGACGAATTAAACTATCTTTTATTTGTTGTGTTTCTAGTCATATTAATTATTGGTTTTATTGTCGATCATATTATTGCTTATCACTTCTTATCTAAAAGATGTAAATATGCATCATGGCTTATTGTAGTGAGTGTTCTAACATGTGGATTCCTTCGTCCTATTATATTATTCATTACTAAAAAATTATAATCATGTAAGCGAATCTTAATATTTTTGTAAGGAAATTGAGATGTTTCTTTTCAACATTTCACGATATAACTATTGTGAGGTGAAAAGAAATGCGAGTATTCAAGAAATGTCTTTTAGTTCTAGGAATTCTATTACTCATATTATCAGGATATATTATATTTCGTTCAGATACTTTTATAGAAGATGCTTCTACAAATCACGGCTGGAATCTTATGCTTGTGAATCATACAAGTAAAATACCAGATAACTATAAAGTGATACTTACAAAGCTAGATAATGGGAAAGAAGTAGATTCACGTATCGTTCCTGAACTATCACAAATGTTTAGAGATGCGAGAAAAGATGGTATTTACATGCAGGTGAATGAAGGATATCGATCATCTTATTCACAGCAGAAGATCCTGGATAATCGTACAAACTATTATAAAAATAAAGGTTTATTTACGCTTCTTGCAAGAAGATATGCATTAAATTATGTATCAGCCCCAGGTACAAGTGAACATCAATTAGGACTTGCAGTGGATATAGTAGGGGATAACCGTTATACAACTAATCAGTCTGCTTATAGATGGTTAGAAAGAAATGCATATAAGTATGGTTTTGTGAAACGTTATCCTAAGAATAAAACATCTATAACACATATTAAGAATGAACCATGGCATTATCGTTATGTAGGTAAAAAAGCTGCTTTAAAGATGCATCAGAAGAATCTATGTTTAGAAGAGTATGTAGAGAGTCTGTAATAGACTCTCTTTTGTGTGTGCCGGGCATGGCACTAATTCAGTCGGAGATAGTCTGACCACAGGTATTTACCGCCAAGTGTAGTGAACCACAA
>NZ_JBEHVX010000104.1:0-7417 GCF_040227455.1 Catenibacterium sp. RTP21428st1_D7_RTP21428_210409
TTCGCTATATGTGCAGCATTATTAGGATTTTTCTGATTACAGTGATGGTTGTTTTGTTGTATGTGTGTTTATATCATGTTTACTTTTACTAATGATTTGTTTACTTTCTATACTTTAATATACATAGATTATATATCATTTTTCTAAGTATTTATCAAGTGAAATGTGGCTTTCATCCCACACGCAAGCGTGTGGGTTTTTCGCCACAAATTTATAACAGCGACACCATCTACCTTCATCAAAGTATCCTGCATTGATTCTTTAAGATGATTTCCAAATACCATGCCTGCAATTCCCGCTATAACAATAGCACTACAGTTAATAATCGTACCTAATCCAAACATAGTTATAAAAAAACTTTCATCAAAGATGAAAGTTATCCTTTAAGACCTCTAGATTGACGATCCATATCTTCTACAACGATGTCATAGATTTCACCTAAAGTAGAACAATATTCTAATAACTGCCATGGTTCATTTGTATGGAAATGAATTTTAATTAAGTCTTCATCACCTACTGCAAGAAGGCAGTCTCCTTTAAAATGTTCAGTGATGTAATCATTGATTTCATCTTCATCTAAGTCATGACCATCAATTAATAACTGTGTATCATATCTAAATTCTAAAGCCATATTAATAATCCTCCTAATACAAAAAGTATATCATTATTTGTATTATCAGTCCATTATGATAAAATACTTTTTGAGGTGATTCCATGAAAATTCTTGGCATTATTACAGAATATAACCCCTATCATCTAGGACATCGCTTACATCTTCAGGAAGCTAAAAAACTAATTAAGCCTGATTTAACTATATGTGTCATGAGCAGTTCTTTTGTACAAAGAGGAGAACCGGCAATGATCAGTTATCAAAAAAGAGCCGCAATTGCAATAGAAGAAGGCATAGATATCGTTATAGAACTTCCTCTTGTTTATGCCTGTCAGAGTGCAGATTATTTTGCGAAAGGTGCCGTAACATTACTTCATGAAATGGGCGTGACTGATCTTGTATTTGGCAGTGAGGATGGCAATATAGAGACATTCATAGAAATAGCTGAATGTATTGAGCAAGACCCTGATACTTACAATATGAAAGTTAAAGAAGGTATGAAGGATGGATTACGTTATCCTGATGCTTGTAATCAAGCTTTACAGTTTATTTTAAATAAGGAAGTGAGAACACCTAATGACTTATTAGGATTAAGTTATGTCAAAGAGGTGGTTCATCATCATTATCCTATTTCTATGCATTGTATTAAGCGTACTAATGATTATCACGCAAAAGATATTGAACAAATTTCCAGCGCAACTTCTTTACGTATTGCGTTGAAGCATGGAATTGATGTAGCCCATCAATTACCTGGATATGAAACTTATAAAGATTCTCATTTCTTTACGTTAGAAGAGTTCTATCCCTATTTAAAGTATTTAATTACCTTTACTCCTCTTGAAGGGCTTCATATGATTGAAGAAGGTTTGGATGACCGCTTGTATAAAGTGAATCAAGAAATCTGCAATTTAGAGGAACTCATCAATGCTTTAACAAGTAAACGTTATACAAGAAGCAGAATACAAAGAATGCTTATTCATATTCTTCTTCATAACACAAAAGAAGAAATGAAAAAAGCCATGGACATTGATTATATTCATATCCTAGGCTTATCTACTAAAGGACAGCGTTATATTAAAACAGCTAAAAAGAATACTGAATATAAGATCATCACTAACATCACAAAGCATAAGCATCCTGCTTTAGACATCGAAAAAAGAGGGGCTCAGCTTCTTGATTTAGTAGATCCTGGTTTCTTTAAAGAAACCATTAAAGCGATTCCTTATCGTAAAGTTGATTTAAAATAAAGGCCACACCATCATCATTATTACTCAAAGTAACATGATCTGCTTTTTCTTTTAAGTCATCAGGGGCATTGTCTACGACATAACTTACCCCTGCCATTTCTAGCATATCTTCATCATTATAATAATCTCCAAAAGCGATAGTATTCTCTAATGGAGTTTGATAATGATTGGCTACTGCTTGAATCGCATTGGCTTTAGTGGCTTCTTTATGTGTGATTTCTAGATAATAGGAAGCACTACGTGTTATATATAAAGAAGGATATGTTTCTTTTAAATAAGAAGTGACATGATCAATAGATCCAATACAGACTATTTTATGAATGGTCTGTATTTTTTTAATGTCTTCTAGCCCTATCTTAGTTGATACCTTACCAATATAAGACTCTTCTATTGCATGATCTTTAAAATATTGATTTGTAGAATACCAGTTATCTCCATCATAAATGTTCCAATCTAAATCATCGCAATAAGAACATATATCATAGACAACATCCGTTGGTATTGTATAAGAGATGATTTTATCCTTCAAAATAATCATTGCTCCATTATGGGCTACTAGAGGTGCTTTATAAGGGACAAATAAGCGAATACTTTCAGGAAATCTTGAAGAAATAGGAATAAACAAATCATCATGTGCATACACCTTCTTTATAGCCTGTAATGTCGTATGAGAAAGTGTATTATCACTATGAAGAAGTGTTCCATCCAAATCTGAAAAGATTAGTTTCATAAGAAAAAAAGATCAGTGTAAGCACTGATCTTAACCTCTTAACACGGCATTATGGTCCTTCTTGCAGGCTTCAAGAATTTTTTCCATAGCGGAGTTGATTGTTGCATCATCTAATGTACGAGATGGATCCTGGAATAATAGTGAGATAGCCAATGACTTCTTACCTTCTTCCATATGTTCACCTTCATAAACATCGAATACTTCTGCACTCTTTACAAGCTGTTTGCTTGCACGTTTGATTGTCTTAACAACATCTGATGCAGGTACTTTTGAATCAACAACTAAAGCGATATCACGAGATACTGCAGGATATAGAGGAATAGCTTTGAATTTTAAGGCACGAGTACGTAATGCAAGAATAGCTGTTAAATTCAATTCTGCCACATATGTATCGTTGACTTCATAAGCCTTTGCCTTTGCAGGATGTACCTGTCCGATAACACCTACAATTTCCTTACCCATCTTGATATAACCACTTCTACCTGGGTGGAAGTCCTTATTGTCTGCTTCTACCTTTTCAAAAGTATAACGTGATTCTTCAATACATAACTTCTTGAATAATGTTTCTACAAAGCCTTTCACAAGATAGAAATCAACAGCTTCCTTCTTGCCCATCCAAGGTACATTGACATAGTCCCCGCTTACTGCAATTGCTAAGTTAGATACTTCCTTGTCAGAATATGTATTCGCAATTTCAAAGATGTTAACATCCTTATTTGAATGTGCATTATTGTAATGAATTGTCTGTAAAAGAGAACCAATAAGTGATTTTCTTGCAGCACTTCTTTCTTCACCTAAAGGACTCATTAACTTAACTGTATTGTCTAAAGAATGGAATAAGTTGAATTCATTGACAGTTGCTTCGCTTGTTAATGTATAAGTTAATGTTTCATGTAAACCAAGGTCTACAAGTGTATGTCTAATTAACTGTTCTTTAGACTGTTTTGGTGTTAAGACACCATCTGTCATATTCATGACAGGTAAAGTAGTTGGAAGATTATCATATCCATAGATACGTGCGACTTCTTCCACTAAATCTGCATCCATAGTAATATCATTACGATATGTAGGAACAGTTACAGTAAATAATTCATTTTCTAATGTATATTCAAAGCATAAGCTATCGAAGATATCAGATACTTCTTTAACAGTTAATGAAGTACCAAGTAAGCCATTGACTCTTGATAATTCGATAGTAACAGTTTTTCTTGTTTCATCAAGAGGTGTATGTACTGTTTCATAAATAGTTTCAGCATCCGCATACTGTACTAATAAATCAGTGCAGCGATCTAATACCTTTAATGAACTCATTGTATCAATAGCACCCTTGATATAATGCTGTGATGCATCTGTTAATAAGTTCATACGTCTTGCTGTATTTCTTAATGCAGCACCATCAAAAGTAGCTGCTTCAATAACGATATTTTTAGTATTCTCATCAATCTTAGTGTCATTACCACCCATAACACCAGCAACACAGCCAATGCCATCATCAGTTGATACAATAACATCTTCAGGTAAGATTTCATATTCATTTTCATCAAGAAGAACAGCCTTCTGATTGAATCCAGTCTTGATGACGAAAGCCTTCTTTGCAAGCTTATCATAGTCATACATATGAATAGGCTGACCTGTTTCAACCATGACAAAGTTTGAAATATCTACAATGTTATTAATAGGCTTGATACCTGATGCAAGAAGTGCATTTTGCATCCATTTTGGTGATTCTTTAGTTTTTACACCCTTCACTAATTTAGCACCAAAGAATGAGCATAAAGGAGTTTCTACATGAACTTCAATTTCACTCTTTTCTTCAGGATATTTCTTGATTTCTGGTAAAGTAACCTTTCTACCTAATACAGCAGCTGCTTCATAAGCTAGAGACTGCATAGCCATACAATCAGCTCTATTTGGTGTCAAACCAATATCAAGAATATAATCATCTAAACCAAGATAAGTGAGTGCTTCTGTACCTACTGGTGCATCTTCTGGTAATACATGAATACCAGCTTTATCTTCTTCTTTTAATAAACGGTTATCTAATCCTAGTTCAGCAATAGAACAGATCATACCATCAGACTTTTCGCCTCTGATAGCACCTGAAGAAATCTTACCACCTTCAAGTTCACATCCTGGTAATGCAACAATAACCTTTTCACCAGCAGCCACATTAGGTGCACCACAGACAATCTGTCTTACTTCACCAGGGGCAGTTTCTACCTGACAGATATGAAGATGATCAGAATTAGGATGTTCAATACATTCCTTTACATAACCAACAACAAGCTTAGTCCCTTTCGCAAGAGGTCCCTGTCCTTCTACTTCTAATCCAATACGAGTGATCTTTTCTGCAAGTTCTGCAGGATCTTGATCATCTACTTTCACATATTTATTTAATAAATGTAAACTAGCTAACATATACTACTCCTTTCTTTCGAACTGTTCTAAGAATCTTAAGTCGTTATTGTAGAAATCACGAATATTATCAATATCATATTTCAACATAGCAACTCTTTCTAGTCCGATACCAAATGCAAATCCCTGGTATTCCTTAGGATCAAATCCACACATTTCTAATACATGAGGGTTAACCATACCAGCACCTAATACTTCAATCCATCCAGTACCTTTACACATAGCACAGCCCTTACCACCACAGTTGGCACAAGAGATATCTACTTCTACACTTGGTTCTGTGAATGGGAAATAAGAAGGTCTTAAACGAATTTCACGCTTTTCACCAAACATCTTCTTAGCGAAAACATCTAATGTACCCTTTAAATCACCCATAGTGATATTCTTATCGATGACAAGTCCTTCACACTGCATAAACTGATGTGAATGAGTGGCATCATCATCGTCACGACGGTATGTCTTACCAGGGCAGATAACCTTGATAGGACCTTTACCCTTTGCTTCTAACATAACATGTGCCTGTACAGGAGAAGTATGTGTTCTCATTAATGTATTTTCATCAATATAGAATGTATCCTGCATATCTCTTGCAGGGTGTCCTTTAGGTAAGTTCATTAATTCGAAGTTGAAATGATCTGATTCTACTTCAGGTCCTTCAGCTACCTTATATCCCATACCTAGGAATAATTCTTCTAAGTCTTCCTTAACACGTGTTAAAGGATGTACAGATCCTACTGGTAAGCGATTACCTGGTAAAGAGATATCAATATCTTCTGCAAGTAAACGTTCATTTAAAGCTTTTTCTTCTAAATAAGCTTTCTTTTCTTCAATAGCCTGTCCAATTTCCTGTTTAGTCTTATTTGAAACCTGTCCAAATGTTTTTCTTTCTTCAGGAGCCATAGTCTTCATTGATTTCATAGCAGCCTGAATAGGTCCTTTTTTACCAAGATAGAATACACGTAAGTCATTTAATTCTTTCGCATCAGCACATGCAGAAATTTTAGCAAGTGCTTCTTCCTGGATTTTTAATAATTCATCCATAACTTTCCTCCTTAAAAAATTAAAAAGCCGTTCCAATAGGAACGACTTAAATCGCGGTACCATCCTAAATTCATATAGTATACACTATATGCACTTTATCACTTATAACGTCAGTGTTACGGCGGGGATTAGCCGCACTCCAAGGTGAATTCAATAATATCTTATAAGAAGATTTCCACCAGTCTCTTCCTCTCTCAATATAAGTATATTACATACTAGTCCTTTTCTTCGTGTTCTCATGTATTATACCTAATTATTCGGAAAAAGACAAGATGAAATCTAATCTATCGAACAATCCTCTGAAATCTAATCTATCGAACAATCCGTCCTTCTTTTGCATTTTATATGCATCTCTAATAGTTATTCATCTGTAATTACATAATCTTTCCAAAACAACAAAAGCATTTTTTTAAATTCACAATTATCCAAATTTGGAAAATCTTTTACTTCTGAATATATCTTTTCTTTCCAAAATAAATATTCAGACATTGTATGCTGCATTGAATACTTATTTAAAACCATCATAATTTTGTTCCTTGTCAGAAAAGAAATATCATGTTCTAAACAAAATAAACTTGTTGACTGAATTTCTTCTCCATATATTTCATATAAAGCCGAAATCAACAATTTATTTTGTTGATATAATTTTTCCATTGATAATTTATAATCGTCTTCTCTCATATTAAAATAATGTCCATTCTAATACTTCTCTAACAGCATTTGCCACATTAGCCGCAACAGACCTACTACCACCTGCATTAATAATTGCTGTAAAAATAGCATCGTAAACAGCTTGCCCTGGTATTTCCGACCATTTTAATAACGGTTTTAATGCTCTTGTTATAGGTGTAAAAAATTTATTTACATTTTTTGCTACAGTTTTACCAGCCACCTTTTCAGCAAAATTAACTAATCTTGCCTTATTATTTATAGCTTTTTTTACTGCTTTTTTTGCAATTTTTGTAAAAATATTACGTGAATTTTGATTTACAAGATAATCACTTTCTTCTATCGGTTCCATATATTCAGTTTCATATTCTATTGTATTTATAGCATATACTGTCATTGGAGACAATGTAAAAACAGCGCTGCAAGCAATCGATAAACACAAACCACCTACAACAATCATATTTTTTATATTCTTCATAAAATTTTCCTTTTCTTTTGTTTCGACATTTTGACCATCATATCATCATATACATTAATTTTCAATTAAAAACTATTGATTTCAAAATCCCCTAAAGTGAAAAGTTAAATTCCACTTTAGGCGGGGCAAAGTTGCGTTTAGTCTTTCACTTCTTTCCAGTTGATTTTACTCTTACAGTTGAATTTACTTTTACACTTTCAATAGTTGAATTTTCTCCTTCAGGTATA
>NZ_JBEHVX010000105.1:0-7264 GCF_040227455.1 Catenibacterium sp. RTP21428st1_D7_RTP21428_210409
ACAGTAACTATATTATCATATACTCTTCAAATTTAAAAGAAAAGACTGTTAACATTTAGTTTGTCAACAGTCTGAGATGTCTTTCGACATCTTATCTCTGTAATGCAAGCTTGATTAATTCATCAATAAGAGCTGGTGTATCTAGTCCTGCATCTTTCATTAATTGAGGATACATAGAGATATTAGTAAAGCCAGGCATAGTATTGATTTCGTTTAAATAAACGTTTCCTGTATCGTTATCATAGAAGAAGTCACATCTAGCTAGACCTGTACCATCTACTGCCTTAAATGCCTTCACAGCAGCCTGTCTGATATAATCCTGGATAGACTGATCTACTCTTGCAGGAATGCATGTTGCACTCTGTTCATCTTCATATTTAGATTCATATGTATAGAATTCACCATGAGGTAAAATCTGTCCTACACGTGATGCACTGATATCATCATTACCAATGACAGCACATTCTAATTCTGTCGCATTAATAGCTTTTTCTACAACAACATGACGGTCATAAGATGCTGCTTCATGAAGTTTTGGTAGTAAATCAGTTAAAGTATTAACCTTATAACAGCCTACACTTGAGCCAGAACGGCTAGCCTTTACAAAGCAAGGGAATCCTAAGTGTGTATAGATTTCCATTTCTACATTAAAGCTTTCTCTACCTTCATTATCTACTACAACTAATTTATCATCATATCTCTTCTTGACATATAGAGAAGGCACCTGGGGAATATTAGCCTGATCAAATAGTTTCTTTGCATAGATCTTATCCATTGCAGTACAAGATGCCATCACACGGCATCCAACATATGGCACCTGAGCCATTTCTAATAAGCCCTGGATAGTACCATCTTCACCAAACTGTCCATGTAATACTGGGAATACAACATCAAATGATTTTAGGAAAGTGAAATGATCATTGATCTTTGTAGCACCTTCTAACCAGTTATCACTAGAGAAATCAGTAGAAACTAAATCATACCATTCTCCTTCTTTTGTAATACCTGCAACTTTAATATCATATTTACTCTTATCACAATTTTTATAGATATTCACACATGACATACGGCTAACAGCATGTTCTGTAGACTGTCCACCACATACTAATAATAACTTCATCTTATTAATTATTCTCCTTTAAATCATTAATGACTTCTTTTAAATGCATACCATTAGAAGCCTTGACTAGAACAACATCATTTTCTTCTAGACATTCCTGCAAATAAGCACTTAAAGAGGCATTATCATCAAAATGATAAGCAAGGCCTGGTTTTGCTTTATTTACTTCGTCTGAAATATAACGCGCAGCAGGTCCTACAGTCAAGACTAAATCAATATTCTTTTTAAATAAATGTGCACCTACAGCACGATGAAGCGTTTCTTCATAATCACCAAGTTCTAACATATCCCCTAATACTGCAATTTTACGACCTGCATAGCCTGATAATACATCAATACTTGATTTCATAGAATCAAGATTCGCATTATACGTACCATCAATCACACGGATATGACGATCAAGTGTTAAGATATCATTTCTATTCTTAGTGAGTTCAAATGTTTCAATACCCTTGATACATTTTTCCATTGGAATATCTAATAATAAACCAACCTGAATCGCAATTAATGCATTGAAGATAAAATGAACACCTGGTACATAGACTCTTACATCATAATCCTGCCCATCTACTTTTACTCTAAATGATGACATATCTTCATTCAAGATAATATCAGTTGCTTTTAAGTCTGCTTCACTTTCAATACCAATTGTTTTTAAAGAGATTCCTTCAGGATGGACAGTAGATAGTAAATCATTGTCGTTATTGACTACTAAAGTACCATGATTCATACCATGTATGATTTCCATCTTGGCCTGTAAGATATTTTCTCTTGAACCAAGTTCACCAATATGTGCTGTACCAATATTTGTGATTGCTGCAATGTCAGGTAATGCAATCTTAGTTAAATAATCGATTTCTTCTAAATGGTTCATACCCATTTCAATAACCATAACTTCTTCACCATTATAACGAAGAATAGTTAAAGGTAAACCAATATTATTGTTGTAGTTACCCTGTGTTTTTAATGTTGTATATTGTTGGGAAATAACACTTGCAATCATATCTTTAGTACTTGTTTTCCCTGCTGAACCAGTGATTCCTACAACCTTTGCATTTGAATGAACACGTACATAACGTGCTAAATCACCTAATGCCTTCATTGTATCTTCTACTAGAATCACATTGTGTACATCATCTTCTATAGGATGACTTGTCAAAGTGGCTGTTGCACCATTTTCAAAAGCCTGTGGGATATAGTCATGCCCATCTTTAATACCTACTAGAGGGATATATAGGTTTCCTGGCTGAATAACACGTGTATCCTGTGTAAAGCCATTCACCTGGTCATCTAAGTGACCATTTAAGAGTTTTCCGTTTGTTGCCTCAATAATTTCGCTTATTAACATATAATCATCTCCATTTTTTACCCACCCATTATAGCATAAATCTTATATACAAAAAAAGACACTGAAGTGAATCAGTGCCTAATTATCAAATATCACTGCATACTTTGTATTAGAAGTGTTTACAACTTTCCAATCCTGATTATCTTTCACAAATAGATGATCATTCACAATCTGCATACCACCGATACGATGTGACTGGAATTGATATACTGCAGTTGGTTCTTTCTTTTCAAAATCTAGACGATACATCTTTACATCATTACCAACATAATAGATTGCTTCATCACTCACCACAAACATAGAATAACCAATATCATTTAAAATAATCTGGGATTCTTTTGTTTGCACATTCACTCTACCAATTGTCATTTTAGGTGTAGTGAAATATAGGTAACCATCTCTATAGACCGAACCATAAACTTGTTCATTATAAATAGCATCTGTGGCTTTAGTAGTCATATTATAAGAAATAATAGAACTCTTACCAGTTAGATAAATAATATCTCCATTAAAGTTCATATTGTAGATATGTTCATCTAAAAGTTTAGTAGATGTTTTATCTGAAATATCATAAACATATAAACTTTCATTATCACTATCATTCTGATAATAGAGCTTATTATCATGATAAGTCATATAGAATGCAGAAACATCCTGTAATGTTTCAGTCTTTTCTGTCTTTGTATCAAGAACACAGATATGATGATCTTTATCTGTAAAATAAAGCTTTTCTCCGACAAGATTTAAATAAGTCGCATACTTAACATCATATGTCTTTACGACATTCATATCTTTATCTAATTTAACGAGCTGGTTATCCCTATTAGACATAAAAATATAGTGATCATTGGCTGCCACCGATCCATCATTAGATAAATTAGAATATTGTTCAGTATCTGTTGTTTTCTTAAGACTAAAGACAGAAGACATTGTTTCTGTTATTTCTGAAGTACTCGAATTACCATCTGCCCATTTAATATTATCAGAATGATTCAAATAATACTGTGCACCGGTAGTCGCAAGTATTAAGACAAGTACTGATATAATAACTACTTTCCAGTTAATCTTACGTGATACCTTTTCCGGTTCATATGTTTTTTCTTCTTCATGATAAATACGTGATGTAGGAATAAAAGACCCTTGAGGACGACGTGATGTTGAAGCAGCTCCTAATGGTTTTCCACAATAAGAACAGAACTTCGCATGAGGAATGTTCTGATGACCACAATGAGGACATTTATCATCTAGCGGTGTACCACAATAGGGACAGAAATGTGACCCTTCTGGGATTTCTTTATGACATGTAGGACAAATCATTTAGTTGTCATCTCCAGTCTTTTCTTCATCTACAACCTTATATTCTACATCAATGATATCAGGATTATCATTACGTGATGAAGACTGAGATTGATATTGAGATGAATATTGTGATTGTGCTTCTTCATACTGTTTTCTGATTTTCTTTAATTTAAAATATTTCCAGATTTCATAAACAATAAACATAATCAATAAGAAAGGCCATGCATAAGCAATAATGTTTAAGAATACAGATAAAACTAGAAATATAATTATAAAATAGATTAGTGCATCCATATATTTTTTCTCCTTTAAGTGTCGTCATTATATGTTTCTATTGTAAACAAATGATGAACTCACAGAAATTATACCAATTTCAAACAAAAAATAGAAGATGCCTTAGACATCTTCTAAAATTTCACATATCAGTAGTTAAAAAGGTCTTTAAGAGCAATACCTAAGCCCTTCGCAAATTGATCAATGGCTTTAAGACTCACATTTCTAGTACCTCTTTCTACATCAGAAATATAATTCTTAGAAAGATGACATCTAAATCCTAGTTCTTCTTGAGAGATTCCCTGCTGCATTCTTAATTCCTTAATACGCATTCCAAATCTTTCTGTGACAGTCATTATTCTTCCTCCATCTGACGAAGACGTGCAGCTTCTTCTTTGATTTTCTTAAAACGATGGTGAAGACCAGATTTAGAAATTGTCTGACCTGTCTTATTAAAATACACATCTGCTAGTTCATTAAGTGTAAGTTCTGGGTTTTCTAAACGAATCTGTGCTACATCCGCAGTTTTAGAATCTAGAATTTCTATGCCTGCTTTATCAATCACATAAGCAATATCTTCAATCTGTTTTGCACTCGCTGTCATAGCCTTCATTTCATTCGCAATATCGCAATTATTCCATCTATTGACAGTATTAGCCATAGAACGGTCAATACGTGTTGTTTCAAATTCCATAACAGAAGTAGAAGCACCTATAGCACGTAAGAAGTCTCCTATTCTTTCTGCAGATTTCATATAGATAACATAACGATTACGTCTCTTGATCACATGCGCATTTAAACCATAGCTATTCAACATAGTTTCAATATATTGTGCAAGAGGTTCATCCTGTACACTCATCTCTAAATGATAATTAGATGTATCGGGGTTATTGACTGATCCACTTGCAAGAAATATACCTGCAAGATAAGCTCTTCTTGTGCGATCATCATATAAAATTTCATCAGAAGGTAACATAGTAAATCCTAGACCTTCTAATAAATGAAGATCTTCTAGTATTTCTCTTGCCTTTGAAACCTTAAGAAGATAAACATTATTCTTCTTAAGCTTCATCATCTTTTTTACTTTAAATTCAATTGAAGGTGCATAAAGTTCTTTAAGAAGTTTATGCATCTTTGACGCTATTTTTGCGTTTTCTGTACGGATCAGGAGAGAGAGTCCCTGTCCTAACATCAGTGTTCCATTGGTTTTTAATAACGCACAAAGAATCGCTTTTGAACAGTCATGATCAAACTCATTAAATACGATCTCTTCCTTTACTTTTCTTGAAAACGACAACATTTCTTTTCACATCCTCTAGTGGTCAGCATCACGATGCCACTTATATACTTTATAATATTTCTTATAATGGTCTGCAAGGAAATTAGTTAATGTGACAGAACGGTGCTGGCCACCTGTACAGCCAATACCGACAATCAATTGCATTTTTCCTTCTTTTTCATATTCTTTCAATAAATAATCATAGTAAGACAAAGTCCTTTTAATAAATTCCTGAGTTTCAGGTTTTTCCATAACATAGTCATAGACTTCCTTATCATTTCCTGTCTTATTTCTAAGTTCAGGAATATAGAAAGGGTTTGGTAGGAATCTTACATCAAGAAGTAAATCAGCATCCTTAGGAATACCGAACTTATATCCAAATGATACAAAAGACACACGGAATACTTCTCCTGTTTCATGATAGAAAGATGCTTCTAGTCTATCCTGTAAAGCTGTACGCTTTAATAGAGTTGTATCAATGATTAAATCAGCCTGTGTCTTAATCTGTTCATATTCCTGGCGTTCTAATTCAATAGAGTCATAAAGTGTATTGGCTTTATTCATAATCATCATTGGATGAGAACGTCTTGTCTGCTTATAACGCTTTAAGATTTCCATATTTTCACAATCTAAGAATACAACAGTCAAATTGATCCAATCCATATTCGTTAATTCACGAATTGCCTGAAGTGCATCTCCTAGATAGATTCCCATCGCAATCTTGCCACCTAAAGTTTCATCTAATAAATAATCTCCAAACTGTTCAAGTAGTGCAACTGGATAGTTATCGATACAATAATATCCCATATTTTCAAATATAGCCATGGCAGTAGATTTACCTGCACCTGACATACCAGTAACTAATACAACTTCTACATTCTTCATAGACTTATATCCTCCTCAACCTCATCTATTATAACATACAATCATAAGGGTATAAAGCATTCAAAAAGAGAACTATCATTAGTTCTCTTCAACAAACTTAGCAGCATATTGTCCAGCAATTGCACCATCATTTGCCGCTGTGACAACCTGTCTTAATGTCTTTGTTCTGACATCACCAATCGCAAATATTCCAGGAATTTTTGTTTCCATATGTTCATCAACATCAATATAACCCTGTTCATTTGTGATGCCTAAATCCTTCACAAAATCAGTGACTGGATCTAAACCAATAAATGGGAAAATACCCTGTACATAAAGGTTTTCTAGTTCTTTTGTATCACTATCTTCTAGTTCTAAGCCTTTTAATGTATCATCTTCTACAATTAAAGCATGTGGCTTCTTTTTGAAGTGGAATTCAATCTTTTCATTATTCAGTGCTTTCTTCACTAGATAATCATCTGCGCGGAAGACATCACGTCTCATAATAATATGAACCTTTTCTGTAATACCAGCAAGATAGATTGATTCTTCAATCGCACTATTGCCTCCACCAATGACAGCAACTTCTTTTCCTCTAAAGAATGGTCCATCACAAACAGCACAATAAGAAATACCTTTACCTGTCATTTCATCTTCTAAGTGTAGTCCCATTTTTCTTTCTTTAGTTCCTGTCGCAATGATCACTACGCGAGCTTCTAGTTCTTCTTTAGAAGTAATAACCTTCTTATAGTCACCTTCATCTACAATAGATTTCACTTCTGTCATCTTTAACTGGGCACCGAAGTTAAGAGCCTGTTCATACATATCATATGCAAGCTGAGGACCCATCATCTCTTTTATTCCTGGATAGTTTTCGATGTGAGCTGTTAAGTTTAATTTACCACCTGGTGCACCTGATTCAATAATAGTCACATCAGCACCTGCACGACTTGCATAGAGTGCAGCAGTGAGTCCTGCTGGCCCACCACCAATAATTATAATATCTTTCATAATTTCCTCCATTTCCCCGCGCCTTCGTTGCGCGGACACAAATATATAACCAAACTCAAATCCCCCAAAA
>NZ_JBEHVX010000106.1:0-7183 GCF_040227455.1 Catenibacterium sp. RTP21428st1_D7_RTP21428_210409
AATGATATCGCATCGTTCATCGAGCCCTGAAATCTGTCATTCATCAAGTTTTTCATAAACTTTTGACTCTACCTTATAATCTTTATAAGTACTATTATACGCTAAAACGTTTTCTTTTGTACAGAAAAATACTTATCAATTTGATAAGTATTTATTATATCTCTTTGAACTCAACTAAAGTGATATTTTTATTTTCTTTTGTTTTCTTTATATCAATAATTCTTTGATTAGAGGAACCTCTGAATTTGAGATTTGCATCTTTTAATTCATTCACAAATGGTCCATCTACTAATACATCAACATAATCAAGTAATGGCTGTTTCCATTCCATAATTTCTTCATAAAGGAATGAAGAATAGACCCAGATAGATTTAGTAGGGCATTCTTTTTTGATATGTTTGAGTAATTCTAAAATATCGTCTCTGTTTTCTTCTTCAAAAGGTTCTCCACCTAAAAGTGTGAATCCTGCAATATGGGGTTTATTAATAAGTTTAATTAATACATCTTCTAATTCAGATGTAAAAGCCTTTCCTCCTTTAAAATCCCATGTTTCCTGATTAAAACAGAATGGACAATGACGATGACATCCTTGAGTATAAAGAGATACTCTAATACCTGGTCCATTCGCAATATCTACTTCTCTTATTTGTGCATAACGCATCTTTTTCACCTCACAAAGTTTTATTATATACTCTTTTGTCTACTAAATGAAAGAGGAAGCTCTAAACCATTTTCTTCAAGAAGCTTTTTATTTGTTAAGATGTCTTGAGTTGGTCCATCTGCGACAAGCTTTCCGTTAGATAGTAATAAAACACGATCACATGTATCATAAATAAAATCTAAATCATGGGACGCTATCAACATTGTATAAGGGAGTTCGTTTAATACGTTGATTAGTCCACGACGATGTCTAGGATCTAATGAAACAGAAGGTTCATCAAATAATAGAATATCTGGACGCATAGAAAGGACTGTCGCAATGGCAGTTCTTTTTTTCTCCCCACCAGATAAGCGATAAATCTTCTCATGCTTCTTTTTCTGCATATGTACAAGATCTAATGCTTTGTTGATACGTTCTTCTAATTCTTCTCCCTGTAATCCTTCATTCATTGGGCCAAAGGCTACATCCTCATATACAGAAGACATAAAGAGCTGATTATCTGAATCCTGGAATACATAACCTATATGGGAACGAATAGATGCAAGGTTTTGATTGTTCATAGTTAAATCTGTAATTTTCAGTTCTCCCTGACCATTTTCTATTCCAATAATAGTTTTAAGAAGTGTAGATTTCCCTGCTCCATTACAGCCAATGAGTCCTACTTTTTCACCTTTTTGGATATGAAAATTCAAATTATCTAATATAATACGATTCTCTATATAAGAGAAAGAGAAATGATTCAGTTCAATCATAATGTCACCCCTTTTAAGAATAGTAATAGTATACACATAATACCAAATGTAAGTTTAGATAACTTATAATCATATTTTTGTGATTGTAATGGCATTACACCTTTAAAACCTCTTAACATCATAGATTGATAGACATTCATAGCACGATCAATGGAACGAAGCATCATTGAACCAACTAACGTTCCCCATGTCTTTATAGAAATACCAATCTGACCTGGTGCACGTAAGCTATAGGCAAGCAAAGTTTTGTCTGTTTCTTTAAAGAAAAGAATGAGATATCTTTGGATTAACATGATGACAACAATAAGAGATTGAGGCACTTTTAGTTTAGATAATCCCATACAGAGTTCCTCCATAGATGTTGTGGTCATCAATATGTAAGAGAATAGTAAGGCAAATATTCCTTTTAATGCAAGCACAATAAAACAAGTGATTCCATATCCCTTAAAGAATAAGAAAGGTGTTCCCATAAAGAGTAATAAAGCCACTAATGGTTTGAGTTCTCCTAGACATTTGAATAAATTGATTTCTCCAAGCATTGAAAATAAGAGTAAAGGTAAAAACATCACTACAATATAAATATTATGGATGGAATAAGAAGCAGTGATTATCAAATAAAGTAATACAATCAAAATCTTATAAGTGGGATGAATGGCAGAAAGAATGGTTGTACGTTTAGAAAGTGCATCAATTTGATGCACTCTCTTAATGGCTTTCTGTATGTTTTTCATGATAACGATGAATGAGCATATAGAGTCCTATGACAACTAAGACTCCAACGATTCCTGCAAACATCCCACCTAAGATTGATTCATGTCCTGCAATATTATAGTCAGGTAATAATGCAGTGAATTCCTGAACACGCGAAGACATAGAATAAATAGCCCCTTTGTGTGGTAGTTCTGTAGAACCAGTTAACTGTAAAATAGACCATTCTAATCCATCAGGGAAAGCACTAGCGAATATTGATAAAATACCAGCCACTGCGACAGAGAGACCACCAAATAGTGCAAGAAGCTTCTTTTTAGATGTTTTTGCCAGTTTAATTGTATGCCCCTGCCAGATGAGTTCTGGACGTGCTTCGTAAATAAATGATAGAACTAAACCTGTAATAATACCTTCTACTGCACCTATCGCAAGATGAATAGGCTGCATCACACCAATGAATAAGTTCCATGGGAGTGCTGTAATACCTGATAATTCTGTTTCTACAACTACTGAGAAGGCACCTAATTGTAAAGAGATGATAGAACCTAAGATAGAGGCAATCATCAAATTCTTCTTAGATAATTTTTTACTGATTATTGGCTTAAATATCAACATCGAAGAGATAAAGCATCCATAAAATGCCATATTCCATATATTACATCCTAGGGCAAGTAATCCACCATCCGCAAAAAGCAGACATTGTATTGCCAGTATACCTACCATCGTTAAGAAACCTGCATAAGGACCAAGTAGTGCTGTTAACATGAGTCCTCCTGTTAAGTGTCCTGAAGAACCTGTTCCTGGGATAGTGAAATTGATCATCTGGGCCGCAAAGACAAAGGCACCCATAACCCCCATCATTGGGAGTTTCTGTGGATCATTTTCTTCTTCTAGTTTTTTAATTGAATAAATAGTCATTGCACCTGATGCCAGATACATCGTTGTCGCAACAGCAGGTGAGACTAAGGCGTCAGCCATATGCATATTATTTTTCCTCCAGTTTAATATCTTGACTACCACTTCTAAATCCTTCTAGATCAAGAGTTACATAGTCATATCCTAATTCTTTAATAAATAAGACAATCTCTTGACGTTTATCCATACATTTCATAAAAGCATCTTGATCAATTTCTAAACGTACTATGTCATTATGTATTCTTGCACGTACATTGTAGAAACCATATGTATGAAGATAATCTTCAATCTTTTCTACTTTACGCATTTCCTCATAATTAAGTAATGTATGATAAGGAAATCTTGTCGCAAGACAAGGTGAAGATGGCTTATTAGCCGCTTTTAAATCGTAAGTACTAGCCAATTCTCTAATTTCTTTTTTAGTCATATTAGCCTCTAAGAGTGGACTATGTAATCCTGATTCCTTAATTGCTTTGATACCAGGACGATATTGTTTTAAATCATCGGCGTTTGTACCTTCAAGAATAGTAGAAATACCTAAACTGTGTGCGAGTTCCTTCACTTTAGTAAACATATACTTCTTACATAAATAACAACGATCTACAGGATTATTCTCTATTCCTGCACCTTCTAATTCATCTACATGAATCACTTTATGAATAGCCCCTAATTCTTCAGCTATTTGCTTGGCTTCATCTGCTTCCATCACAGGATGAAGCGCTGTTTGAATAGTAACAGCATAGACATGCGTATGATATCTCTTTGATGCTTCAACTGCCATTTTTAATAAGAGTGTACTGTCTACGCCACCAGAAAAAGCAATCATAACATCTTCATGTAGATACTGATCAATGATGGCGACTAAATTCATAATAACTCCTTTCCAGCAATTGATAAACATCAATAATAGATAAATTATGTTTTTCACTTAATAACTTCGCACTTTCATATTCAGGATACGCTCTTTTCTCTCCATCTATATCTACCACCTTAAATACAGCATCACCAAAAGGCGTAGAAATTGTTTCAAAGGTTCTAGTAAGAACTGTACGTTCCATGTAAGTACGTCTAATACCGATAGTGCTTGTTTCTTTGAAGATGATTGTTTCTAATTCTTTTCTTTTTTCTTCATCACATAATACATTGAGTAAGTAAGCAGGTCTGTTCTTTTTCATCATTACGGGAATATAATGAACATCTTTAGCACCATGAGACATTAATAACTCCATCACATGACCTAATACTTCTCCTGTACTATCATCAATATTTGTTTCTAGCTTACATACTTGATCAGTGCCTGGGATCTGTTTCAATCAACATTGCACGAAGTAAGCTTGGTCTTTCATAAGCACGCTTACCTGCCCCTATACCTGTCTTTTTAATTGTGAAGGTAGAAGGAAGTGTATGAGATGTCACAATAGACGCAGCAATGGCAGCACCTGTAGGAGTCACTAATTCTCCTTTGATAGTATCAATATGAATAGGTAAATGATGACTCGATACAATGTTGTTAACAGCTGGAACAGGAATAGGCAAAGTGCCATGAGCACAATTCACAGTACCTGTTCCTTCATAAATAACCGGAATATAGACTTCATCAATACCTAAATCATCAAAACATACCGCTGCAGAAATAATATCTACAATAGAATCCACAGCACCTACTTCATGAAAATGGACTTCTTCAATAGAAGTACCATGGGCTTTGGCTTCTGCTTCACCTAAAATAGTGAAGATCTTTTTAGCCAATTCTTTAGCATGATCTGTCATTTGTGCATGATCAATGATATGTAAAATATCATGCAAGTGACGATGTTCATGATGATGGTGATGTTCATGATGTGTATGTTCACCATATAAATAGTTCATATCGTGATCATGATTATCCTCATCCAAAATAACATTAAAATCACAGACATCAAGTCCTGATTTATTGACTCTTGTGATTTCAGTTTTAAAACCAGTAAGAGATAATGATGAAAGAACTTCTTCTAATACTTCTTTTGAAGCCCCTAAATCAAGTAAGCTTGCGACAAACATATCTCCACTTATTCCAGAATAACATTCTAAATATAATTGATTCATTTTGATTCTCCTGTTCTATTAATCTGTGTTGCGATATAACCTGCACCATAGCCATTATCAATATTCACTACCGCAATACCATTGGCACAAGAATTAATCATTGTAAGTAAAGCACTAACACCATGAAAGCTGGCTCCATAACCCACTGATGTAGGTACTGCAATAACAGGACAGTCTACTAAACCACCTATGACACTTGCAAGAGCTCCTTCCATTCCTGCCACCGCAATAATACATCGTGCTGATTGCAAGATATCTAGTTGAGATAATAAGCGATGAATACCACTCACACCTACATCATACAAACGTTCTACATGACACCCGAAGAATTCAGCTGTCTGTGCTGCTTCTTCAGCCACATTAAGATCTGCTGTACCAGCACTACATACAACAATCTTCCCTTTATGTTCCTTTTCTTTTTCTATCTTAATAATATGTGATAATGGATCATATTCTAGTTCAGGAAATTCATCCCTTAAAAGTTCATATTGATGTATTGAGGCTCTTGTCCCAAATACTTCTCCCTGCACCTCATAAAGTCTTCTCACAATACCGACTAAGTGATCATCTGCTTTTCCCTGGCAATAAATCACTTCCTGAAAACCTGAACGTATTTCTCTATTTGTATCTAGTTTCGCATAGCCTAATTCTTCAAAAGCTGATTTCTTAAAGAATTGTTCGGCTTCTTCTACAGATAGTTCTCCTGTTTTAACTTTTTCTAGTATTTCCTTTGTTTCCATATAATCACCACCTTTATTAGGGTAACATTAAACCCTAGTTTAGTGTCAAATGTTTTGTATCTTCATTATACAATGAGAGAAAAATAGTTCACAAGAAAACTTGTGAACTATCACTTTTCTAATAATTATTTTAAGATTGAATAAACTACTTTTCTCTACCTTCTATAGTCATTTTCACCAGACCAAGCACTGCTGCATATAATACTCCAGCCACTGGCCATATAATCCATGTGAACTTCCAGTTATTTGTCCAGAAACTCCATCCAAGATATATCGCAACCATTAAACACCAATAAGCACCCGAAAAAGCATCTGTCTTCTTTTTCAAATGTTTCTCTTCTATTGTATATTCCCCTTCCTGCAATAGAGTATCATAGCTAGACTTGATCATACCTGCACGAATAAGAATATTGACACCTATAGAAACAATAATAAGTAATAGACCTACAGATATACCACTCATATAATCTTCTACTTCCATTACACCTGCCATTATAGTAGGAATGACAGAAAGAATACAAAGTACTACTCCTATCGCAATATTCCTTGTGAATGTTGGTTCATACTTATCTCTTCTTTCACGCACCATACCTGATACACCATATTCTGTCTCAAAGATTTCTTTTTCTAAATGCTGCATATGAGATTCTCGTAATCCATAATTCACAAATAGATAGACAGCTATTGCGACTAATACAAGAAGTAGTACTAAACTAAAACCTATAAGTATATGATCTTCTGTCATTGT
This sequence comes from Catenibacterium sp. RTP21428st1_D7_RTP21428_210409, assembly GCF_040227455.1. Lineage (NCBI taxonomy): Bacteria > Bacillati > Bacillota > Erysipelotrichia > Erysipelotrichales > Coprobacillaceae > Catenibacterium > Catenibacterium sp. RTP21428st1_D7_RTP21428_210409. The sequence continues at coordinate 6,610 of NZ_JBEHVX010000106.1, forward strand.
ACCTAATACTATAAGAGGTACAGAACTTAATATGCATAGACTTGTCGCATTGGCGACTATTCTTGAACCTTTACTTTTCATATCTAAATATTGATTGGCTTCTTCCATACTTACCTTGATTGTTTTTGTTTCAACATATTCATTCAGTGGTTCTTCTTCTATTTCATTCTTTAGTAAGTAATCAGTAGTCACACCAAATAATTCAGACATCTGAAGTATTCTTTTTAGGTCTGGTATAGATCCTGCACTTTCCCATTTTGAAACAGCCTGCCTAGATACACCTAACTTACTTGCAAGTTCTTCCTGTGACCAGCCATTCTTTTTTCTTTCTTCTATAATCTTATCAGCAAGAATCATATTCATCTCCTCCTTACATACAAAATATACCAATTATGGTAATTTCCTTCTACCAATTCAGGCTGAAAATATGTCAACTGGTGGTTGCAGAAGGTGATTTTTCTAAACAAGTCTGATTATATAAAAAAAACGCACGGTGTTGATATGATGACCTCCCAGTAGACAGTGTAAATAATTAAAAGCACTGTTTGCTGAGGAGGTTTTTCTTATGGGAAGA
>NZ_JBEHVX010000107.1:0-7159 GCF_040227455.1 Catenibacterium sp. RTP21428st1_D7_RTP21428_210409
ATCATTTTACTGTTTATATAGATAAAATTGAGGGTAGTGTATTTATGCTATGTGATATAGATTTTTGACACTACCACTTTATACAAGAGGTGAGTCTATGAATATTGCGATTGTCTACAGTCATACAAGTAAATATGCACATATTCTTGCATCACAGATGGCAAAAACTGCAAGAACACAGGCAATTTCCTTTCAGGACTTTGATTTTCATGCCCATGTTGATCTTCTTGTATTAGGATTTGATTGTCCATGCTTTGGTAAACCAAAGGAAGTGGAACAATTCATTATGCAGCTTGATCGTCACTATGTGAAGAATATTGCTTTATTTTCTACATTCATGTTCTCATCAAAGGCATTAGATGATATGTCTGATTTATGTATGAAACAGGATCTTCCACTTATGCGAGAACAATACTGCTGTAAACTTCCAATAGAACTTCATGCTCATTTATCAGATAATGCGATCAATGGCGGTGTTATCTATGTAGATGATATGATTAATATATGTAGAAATTATTATTGACAGCGTGAAGCTGTCTTTTTTAATGCATAAAAAAATACTCCCGAAGGAGCATTATTCAATCACCATCGCATTTGGAATAGGTGCTTTTGGATCTTCTTTATTAAAGTGATCATAGTAAAGAATACCTTCAAAATGATCTAATTCATGCTGTAAACAGATAGCTGTAAAGCCTCTTGCGACAATAGTCACTTCTTGATCTGTTAGGGCATCATATCCCTTAACAGTTACTTTAGCACTTCTAGGTACAATACCTGGCTGATCTTCAGGAACAGATAAACATCCTTCACCATTCTTTAAATAAGCCACTTTCACTGCATTTGCTACAATACGTGGATTAACAAGTGCCCACTGATCGCACTTTACAATATGACCTTCTTCATCTACAGAAGGAATATAAATTGCACACATTCTTTTTGGAATACCAATCTGAATAGCAGCAATACCCACACCTGGTCTTAAATCATACTTTTCAGCTTTTTCTTCATCTTGAGAATCTACGAGATATTGATACATTTCCATTAAAGTATGACGATCTTCATCACTTAATGGTAAAGATACTTCTTTAGATTTCTCACGAATTAAAGGATTTTTATCATCGATTACATTTTTCATGCTTAACATTCTTCGTTTCACCTCTGTGTCATTATAACAGACTCCTTCGCTTTTTCCAATTATGTATACCCTATTTTCTTTTAAGCCTATTTCATGTATAATATTTTTAACATAGGAGGTATTTTAACATGTATGATTATCCATTAGAACCAGATTGGTCAACAGAAGAAATTATCGAGGTTGTTGGGTTATATAATGCAGTAGAACAGGCTTATGAAGAAGGTATAAGTTCTAAAGAATTCATGGAACATTACCGTGCATTTACATCTATTGCAGACTCAAAAGCTTTACAAAAACAATTAGATAAAGCTTTTGAAGAAGCATCTGGCTACTCTATTTATAAAGTATTTAAACGTTCTCGGGAAGAAGAGTGGGTTAAACTATGAACTTCATCAAGAAGACACAAATGATGTTTAAACGTACTGGTACAGATAAAACAATCTATGCCTGTACGATTTTTCTCGCATTATTTGGGATTGTGATGATTGGAGATGCTTCTGTAGGTATGTCGGCAAGTGAAGGCTCTAATTTTGCGACTAAAAACCTATTGAAACAATGTTTATTCGTTATAGTAGGCTTAGGTTTTATGTTCTTATTTGCGCGTGCCTATAAAACACGTCGTATATCAGAAACATTAATGCTTGTCACTTATGGTGTATGTATTCTTATGATGCTGACATGTATAATGTGGACAATCAATAATTCTCATGCTTGGATCAAGATTGGTCCATTTACTATTCAGCCTGTAGAATTTATGAAGCTGACCTTAATCATATTATTGAGTTATATATTTGGTGTCTTACCAGATCAGATACGTATTTCTCCATGCTTATCAAAAGAGAAAAGAAATAAACTTATCTGGCGTAAAGCAGTTGTCTGTGTGTTCTTTCCAGCCTTTCTTGTCATTTTCGCATTTTTAATCTGTTGGAAGGTACAGAAGGATATGGGAAGTGGTTTGATATTATTCATTATGGCAACATGCCTATTCTTTGCGACACCATCTCAATACTATCGTCCCTTTAAGATTATTGGCTTAGTTGGAGTATTGTTTCTAGTGCTTATCTTTATTCTGTTTCATAATTTTTTCTTAAAGAGTCATCAGATGGCACGTATTTCATCATGGCTGAATCCATTAAAAGATATCTATGGTACTAACTATCAGATCATCAATGGTTTTGTAGGATATACAAATGGTGGCTTGATTGGCCGTGGCTTTGGGAACTCTATTATGAAATTTGGTTATATCCCAGAAGCACAGAGTGACTTTATTTCATCTATTATTGTAGAAGAATTAGGGCTTGTAGGTTTTGCAGCTTTCTTTATTCCTTATTCTATTATTATTTATAGACTCTTTAGATATGCTTTTGCGATTAAGGATTCAAGAGAAAAATTAACACTTATTGGAATTGCAAGTTATTTCTTTGTTCATTTAATGGTTAATGTTGGTGGTGTATCAGGACTTATTCCGATGACTGGTGTGCCTCTCCTATTAATAAGTGCAGGTGGTACATCTACCTTAGTTGCTTTAATAGGAATTGGTATAGCTCAGGCTATTATTGCGAAATATAATCGTGAAAAGAAGCAGGAGGCAATTGAGAAATCATTATGATCTATGACTCAATAAAAGAACTTATTGATGCAATTAAAGAAGAAGAATGTTTTAAAAACTATCACTCTTCTTTAAGTGTATTTGATTATCCAGATGTTAAATCTTTGATGAATGAAATGAATAGACTTAAGGAAGAAAAGGAAGATCTGGCACGCTTTGGCAGCTATTGTGACTCGTCACATATACAAGAACGTATGACAGATATAAGAAGAGAATTGTATCGCATGCCAGAGATGAATGCTTATTTAGAGTCTTATAGTGAACTCAATAAGATGTTAGATGAAATTACAGATATTGTCTTTGATGATATCAGTGATGAACTCGCAAAGGGAAGGATTGGAAGAAGTTATGCGCGTTATAGCAGGTAAATATAAAAGTAGACAGTTAAAGGCTGTCCCTACAAAATTAACTCGTCCTACGACAGATAAAAATAAAGAGAATCTTTATAACATGATTGGTCCTTATTTTGATGGAGGAATTTGTCTTGATTTATTTGCAGGAAGTGGAGGCCTTGGTATAGAGGCATTAAGTAGAGGAATGGATGAACTTTATGCAGTAGATAAACAATATAAGGCATTTCAGGTTATTAGAGAAAATATTAATAGTTTAAAGATTACAAATGCGCATGTAATAAAGGCTGATTATCGTAAAGCTTTAGGTACTTTTAAGGAAGAAGGAATTAAGTTTAGTCTTGTATTATTAGATCCACCTTATGGTATGAAAGTTAATATGGATATTATTCATACATTAAAGGATAATGGAAATTTAATGGATGGCTGTATTATTGTGGTAGAAGACTTAACTGAAGAAAAGCTTGAATATGAAGCACCATTTAAACTTATTAAAGAAAATAATTATGGTATTACTTGTTTACAGATTGTGAAATACGAGGAGGCTGCAATGTGATAAAAGCAGTATATACAGGGACATTTGATCCTGTGACCAATGGCCATCTTGATATCATTGAACGTGCATCTAAGATGTATGATGTACTTTATGTGACTATTTTTATTAATCCACATAAGACATGCTTATTTACTGTAGAAGAACGTGTGGAGATGTTAAGAGAAGCAACGAAGCAGTTTCCCAATGTTGTCATTGACGAAAGCAGTAGTCTTGCTGTAGAGTATGCAAGGGAAGTAGGGGCACAGGTATTAGTGCGTGGTTTACGTGCAACAGAAGACTATAACTATGAGTCTCTCATGTGCTTTACAAACCAGTATTTAGATAACGGCATTGAAACTGTCTTTCTAATGACACGTCTTGCTTATACATTTGTATCTTCTTCATTTGTGAAAGAGATTGTATCTCATAAACATAGTGTAGAAGGACTTGTACCAGCATGTGTTGAAGAAAAACTAATAGAAAAATACAGGGGGTAGATTATGCGTTTATTATTAAAAAATGCACATTTGTATCGTCATCAAGCATTTAGTGATACAGATGTATTGATTGAAGATGGCATCATCAAGAAGATTGGTGCATGTAATGAAGAAGCAGATCAAGTCATTGATCTTCACGGAGCACTTTTATCTCATAACTTTATTGATATCCATACACATCTTCGTGAACCTGGCTTTGAACATAAAGAAACTATTTCTACAGGTAGTGCATCTGCACTTTATGGTGGATATGGTACTATTGTTGCAATGGCCAATACATTACCTTGTATGGATGATAAGGAAACTATTGAAGACTTCACTAAGCGTTGTGAAAAGGATGCACAGGTAAAAACTTATACTTATAGTGCTATTACAGAAGAACTAAAAGGCCAGAAGGTTGTTGATATGGAAGAAAATATTAAACAACCTATTGTTCTTGGTTTCTCTGATGATGGTAAAGGTGTCCAGAAGGATGAAAAGATGAAGGAAGCTATGACCCGTGCAAAAGCTCTTGATTCTATCATTGTTGCTCATTGTGAAGATGAATCAGAATTACATGGTGGATGTATTCATGAAGGTCATTATGCGAAAGAACATGGCTTAATTGGTATTAATAGTGCAAGTGAATATAAACAGGTAGATCGTGATTTACATCTTGTAGATGAAATTCACAACAGATATCATATCTGTCATATTTCGACAAAAGAAACAGTGGCATTACTTGGTGCAAGTCGTGCACGTGGTGAAAGAGTCAGTGGTGAAACATCACCTCATCATTTAATTTTGACAGAAGATAACATTCAGGATTGTCATCCTAACTATAAGATGAATCCACCTCTTCGTACAAAAGAAGACCGTGATGCAATCATCAAGGCAGTGAATGATGGAGTCATTACTGTTATTGCGACAGACCATGCCCCTCATGCAAGAGATGAAAAGAGTAAACCAATTGATAAAGCACCATTTGGAATCATTGGCTTACAGCATGCTTTCCCACTTATTTATACATATATTGTAGAAGAAGGCTTAATTAAATTAGAGACAGTTCTTGATTGTCTTACTACTGGACCTGCCAAGACATTAAATTTAGATGCTTCTATTGAAGAAGGTATGAAGGCAGATCTATGTGCATTTGACTTGAATAAGGAATATACAATCAAAGAAGAAGACTTAAAGTCTAAAGCATGCAATACACCTTTCTTAGGATGGAAAGTAAAAGGCGCTTTAATTATGAATATTGTCGATGGACAATTATTAGTGGAGGAATAACATGAAGAACTATCAGGATTTTCTTACAATCAACTACAATAAAGAATTAATTCCTGGTCTATTTGAAATGGAACTTGAAGGAGAAGGGGCTCGTTTTATTACAGCACCTGGTCAGTTCATCAATATTAAGATCAACGACTCACTTCAGCCATACTTAAGAAGACCAATGAGTATCTTAGATTATGATAATACACATATTAAGCTTATTTATCGTATTAGAGGTGAAGGAACTAAGATTCTTTCAGAAAAGAAACCAGGTGAAAAGCTAGATGTGTTAATCGGTTTAGGTAATGGTTTTATTGATACTGATTATAATGAAGTGATTGTCGTAGGTGGGGGAAGTGGTACACCGCCTATGTATGGTCTAGCAAAAAGACTTATTGAAAAAGGTGTAAAGGTGACTGCAGTACTTGGATTCAATGGTTCTTATGATGTGTTCTATGAAGAAGAATTCAAGAAACTTTGTCCTACTTATATTTCTACAATGGATGGCACTTATGGTACTAAGGGTACTGTGATTGATGCCATTAAAGAAAATAACTTAACTTTTGATCATTACTATGCATGTGGTCCAGAACCAATGTTGGATGCATTAGTAAAGAACTTCCCAGACAATGGTTCTCTTTCTTTTGAAGCAAGAATGGGATGTGGCTTTGGGGCCTGCATGGGATGTTCATGTAAAGTAAAAACTAAACCATATAAGAGAATTTGTGTAGAAGGCCCTGTCCTTTCTTCAGATGAGGTGATTATCAATGGCTAATTTACATGTAAAACTACCAGGACTTGATATGAAGAATCCTGTTATTCCAGCAAGTGGTACTTTTGGATTCGGTTATGAATTTACTAAGTTCTATGATATTAATGTATTAGGCTCTATGAGCTTGAAGGGTACAACTCTTGAACCACGTTATGGTAACCCACTTCCACGTATTGCGGAAGGACCTTCTGGTTTACTAAATGCGATTGGTTTACAGAACCCAGGTGTTGATGAAGTCATCAAGACTGAATTAGTTAAACTAAGAGAAGTCTATTCAGGAAAAGCTATTGCGAATATTGGTGGCAGCTGTGTGGATGATTATGTACAGACTGCTGCAAAACTAACTAAAGAAGACTGTATTGGTGCATTAGAACTTAATATCAGCTGTCCTAATGTTCATGCAGGTGGTATGGCAATGGGTACTGATCCTGCCATGGCTGCAGAAGTCACTCGTTCAGTTAAGGCAGTGATCAATAAACCATTATATGTCAAACTATCTCCAAACGTCACTGACATAGTCGCAATTGCGAAAGCAGTAGAAGAAGCGGGTGCTGATGGTATCTCAATGATCAATACTCTTGTTGGCATGCGTTTTGATATCCATTCAGGTAAGCCTATTATTGCGAATAAGACAGGTGGTTATTCAGGACCAGCAATCTTCCCTGTCGCTTTAAGAATGGTTTATCAAGTATCTCAGGCAGTTAATATCCCAGTTATTGGTATGGGTGGTATTTCTACTGGTAGAGATGCAATCGAAATGATGATTGCAGGTGCAAGTGCTGTACAGGTTGGTTGTGCTAACTTAGTAGATCCATATGCATGTCCTCGTATTATTCAGGAAATGAATGATGAACTAGATGCAATGGGTATTGAAAATATCACTGATATTATCGGAAAATCCCATCAATATAAATAAAGAGTGCTAAGCACTCTTTTTTATGCGTGTGCCGGGCATGGCACTAATTCAGTCGGAGATAGTCTGACCACAGGTATTTACCGCCAAGTGT
>NZ_JBEHVX010000108.1:0-7117 GCF_040227455.1 Catenibacterium sp. RTP21428st1_D7_RTP21428_210409
AATCATTTTACTGTTTATATAGATAAAATTGAGGGTAGTGTATTTATGCTATGTGATATAGATTTTTGACACTACCGTAAATAAAGTGAGGATTATGTATGAAAAATAGAAAACAAGCATATCATATAGAAACAGAAAAAGGGTTAATCAATGACCCAAATGGGCTTTCCTATTTTAAAGGAAAGTATTATGTCTTTTTCCAATGGAATCCTAATGCGACAGACCACTCATATAAAGTATGGGGAAAAACAACCTCTCAAGACCTTATACATTGGAGTGAGCCAGTAATCGCATTACAAGCTTCTGAATCTTATGACAAGGATGGGACGTATTCAGGAAGTGCAGTCAGTGATGGTGAGACACTATCTCTTTATTATACGGGAAATGTGAAAGTAAATGGTGTCAGATATCCTGAACAATGTCTTGCACAGTCTGAGGATGGTATACATTTTAAGAAATATGGTTCTGTACTCTCTCTTCCTGATGATTATACAGGTCATTTTAGAGATCCTAAAGTGACTAAGGAGGATGTCTGGAAAATGATTATTGGAGGACAGAATAAGAAGACTGGAAGAGGAGATATTATTCAATATACATCAATAGATGGAACCTCTTTTAAGTTTAATAAGATCATTGGAATATCTAAACAATATGAAATGATAGAATGTCCTGACTTATTTACACTTGATGCTCATGAAGTATTAATTTATGGTCTGCAGTCAAGAAATAATGATACAGATGAATGTCTTGATGCGCATGCTGTGTATTTAATAGATACATTGAGTGATTTAGATAAAGGACTGCATATGGATGAAGGGTATGATTTTTATGCACCACAAACATTTGTGGATGACCAAGGAAGACGTATTATGCTTGCCTGGATGTCACGTTTTAGTGATGCGCAGGAAGTAGAATTCGCTAAGGATGGACATATTCATTGTCTAACAATGCCTCGTGAATTATTTGTAAAAAAAGGAAAACTGATACAGTCACCTGTAAGGGAGATGTATGAATTATGCCATGAAATTCCTTATACGAATCATATGAAAATACAAAGACAGGCGATGATAGAAATCAGTCCTTTGAAACATATGTCTTTTTCAATCAATAAGGAATTAAGCATTCACTTTGATGAAGGAATACGTATTGAACGCTATGATTGGGCAGAACAGAAATATCAAAAGAAATCATGGCCTATAAAAATCAATCATATGGAAATATGGCTGGATACATCAAGTGTAGAAATATTTGCGAATAACGGAGAGTTTGTTTATTCTGCACGTCTTGACCCACAGGCTGAAGACTTGCTTCTTGCAAGTAGTAAAGAATCACAAAACATCAACGTATACAGATTGGAGATTTAAAATGATTACAATAAATAATGGTATAATTCATCTTAGAAATACGCATATGAGTTATATATTAGAAGTATTAGATCAAAAGTACATTTTACAAAGATATATAGGTAAACCACTTCGTCATTATCATAAAAGTCCAATGACTTACTACAAACGTAGCTATAATACTGAACATGATGTCAGTATCGAAAATGCATCTTTTGATGATCTTCCTTTTCTCTATCCACAACTAGGTCATGGAGATTATCGTATACCTGCCATTGAAGTAGAAGCACACCATCAACGTTATTGTGAATTATTGTTGAAGGAAGTGCATGTGCTAGATGAAAAGAAGACTCTTCCAGGTTTACCTTCACTTAAAAGTCATGGTAGAAGTGAGACACTAGAAGTAGTCTATGAAGATAAGCCTATCGGCTTAGAAGTGAGTCAATATATCACTATTTATGAGGATTTAGGCGTTCTTTCATTTTCAGCTTCTTTTAGAAGCTGTAAAGAAGATCTTATTCTTTATAATACACAATCTGTTTCTTTAGAACTTCCATCACAGGATTACCAAGTGATGACAATGTATGGCTTACATGCAAAAGAAGGCAATATTCAGCTATCTGCACTTAATACAGGTATATTTCAAATAGAAAGTACAAGAGGCAGCAGTAGTCCACAAATGCATCCATTTGCGGCATTATTATCAGGTTCTGATATATATGCAATGCATTTAATTTATAGTGGAAATTATTGTTGCAAGATACAAAAGGATTCATTTGGAAAAGTTCGTATGCAGATGGGTTTACATCCTTCTATGAATAATTGGCACTTACATAAAGGAGAAGAATTCTATACACCTGAAGTTGTCGTGAATTATAGTAGTACAGGTTTAGAAGGGATGAGAATGAATTTCCATGAGCTCTATCGTCATCACTTATTACCACAATCACAGGAATTACCTCCTGTATTATTAAATACCTGGGAAGCAATGTATTATGATGTGTCTTTAGAAAAGATTGAAGAACAAGCCAAACGTGCGAGTGAACTAGGTATTGAATTACTTGTGTTAGATGATGGCTGGTTTAGAAAAGAAAATAATAGTCATAATTCCATGGGAGACTGGAAATGTAATACAAGTAAACTTCCAGGTGGTATACAAAAAGCGGCTGAACTTGTTAAATCATATGGTTTGAAGTTTGGCTTATGGTTTGAACCAGAAGCAATTAGTAAAAAAAGTGATTTATATATACATCATCCAGATTATGCATTATCAGTAGATGGATATGAACCTACTTTAGGTCGTCATGAATATCTTCTTGATCTATCCAGAGAGGATGTCCAGAATTATTTAATTCACATGCTTGATTCTTATCTTTCTACAGGATTAATTGATTATATCAAATGGGATATGAATAGACCGATGAGTGATGTATGTTCTCACATCTCTCAGTATAGTACAGAAGTGGCTCATAGATATATGCTTGGTCTTTATCATGTGCTTGATGTGATTACATCTCGTTATCCTGATGTTCTTTTTGAAGGATGTTCAAGTGGAGGTGCACGTTTTGATCCAGGTATCTTATGTTATATGCAGCAGAACTGGGCTAGTGATAATACGGATGCACTTGATCGCAGTGTGATTCAAGATAGTTTTAGTCTGCTTTATCCACAATCAGTGATAGGTGCACATATAAGTGCTGTTCCTAATCATCAGACAGGGCGTATTACATCCTTAGAGACACGTTATGATATCGCAAAACTATTTAACTTAGGTTATGAACTTGATCTTACAAAGTGTACAGATGATGAATTAGATGATATCAAGAAGCAGATTCAGGAATATAAAACAGTAAGAAAAGAAACACTCAACGGTGAATTACATGCTCTTGAATGTGATGAAAATCATTTAGGCTGGGAAGTAGTCAGTCTTGATAGAAAGACTATTTATGTTGTTATAATGACTCGTTTTTATAATCCTCTGACTGCCCAGAAGTACTTTAAGTTAACATACTTAGATGAAGATTCTGATTATTTAGAATGTCGTGCACAAGAAATATATGGTGGAGATGAACTGCAGCATATTGGCATATGTGTACCTTTAGAACATGGTGATTTTAAAACATACACATTTATATTAAAAAAAGTATAAATGGTTAGAAAAAGCCATATTTATATTATGTTATTCCATTCAATTAATGCGCTTTAAGAGGTATAAATATAATCAGTAAAGCGCTTAACAAATTAAAAAGGAAAGGTTAGAAAAATGAACGATAAAGAACTTGCATTAAAGATTATTGAATTAACTGGTTCAAAAGAAAACATTAGTTCAGTAAGACATTGCGCAACAAGATTGCGTTTAGTAGTAAAAAACAAAGATAAAATCAACGTAAAAGCAATTGAATCTTTAGATAAGGTAAAAGGATCATTCTTCAATTCAGGACAGTATCAGATTATTTTAGGGACAGGTTTAGTAAATCGTGTCTATGATGAAGTAATCAAGGTCACTGGAGAAGAAGGTAACAACGATGAAAAAATAGTATATGGAAATAAATTCCAAAGAGCTATTAGAACATTCTCTGATGTCTTTGTGCCAATTATTCCTGTACTTGTCGCAACAGGTTTATTCATGGGTCTAAGAGGCTTATTGACTCAAGAAGCTATCTTGCATCTTTTTGGTTTAACAACTAAGAGTGTTCCTACAAACTTACTTACATTTACACAGGTATTAACGGATACCGCATTCGCATTCCTTCCTGCACTTGTATGCTGGTCAACATTTAAGAACTTTGGTGGCAGTCCTGTAATTGGAATTGTATTAGGTTTAATGCTTGTAAGTCCTAGTCTTCCAAGTGCATATGATGTTGGTTCTGGTGCTGCAAAACCATTGATGTTCTTCAATTTCTTAAAGGTATCTGGTTATCAGGGTTCTGTATTACCTGCCTTTGTGACAGGTATTCTTGGTGCTAATATGGAGAAATGGTTAAGAAAACGTATTCCAGATGCATTAGATCTTATTCTTACTCCATTCCTTACATTACTTATTGGTATGACAGTTGCATTATTTGCGATTGGTCCAGCTCTTCATTCAGTTGAAACAGGTGTATTATTTGTAGTTGAAAAATTATTGCAGTTACCTTTAGGTATTGGTGGTTTATTATACGGGAGTTTTGGACAGTTACTTGGTATCTTTGGTATTCATCATATCTTAAACTTCTTAGAAATCAGTATGTTAGCCAATGATGGCTGGAACTATTTAAATCCAATTGGTACTTGTGGAAACATTGCACAGGCAGGCGCTGTATTAGCTATCGCAATTAAAGTTCATGATCAGAAAATGAAACAGGTTGCTTATCCATCTGCTTTATCTGCTGCATTAGGTATTACTGAACCTGCAGTATTTGGTGTCAACCTTCGTTTAGTAAAACCATTTATCGCTGCAATGATTGGTGGAGGTGTTGGTGGATTCCTTGCTTCTATCTTCCATCTTAAAGCAACAGGTATGGGTATTACAGGTATTCCAGGTACATTACTTTACTTAAATGAACAGTTACCATTCTATATTCTTGTTAACTTAGTCGCATTTGCGGTTGCTTTCTCTATTACATGGTTATTCTGTGTTCCTAAGGCAGAAAAAGTTGTAGAACCAAAAGAAGAAAAAGAAGTTTCTAGTGAATCTTTATTTGCGATTGCATCAGGAGATGCGATTGAAATGAGTGAAATTAAAGATCCTATGTTTGCAGAAGGTATTATGGGACCATGTGCAGCTATTGAACCAGCTGATGGTAAGATTTATGCTCCTGCAGATGGTACAATCAGCTTTATCAGTGAATCAGAACATGCAATTGGAATCATCACAAATGTAGGTGCAGAAATTCTTCTACATTTAGGTATTGATACAGTTAAAATTACCGATGAAAAAGTATTTGATACAAAAATCACAATGGGACAGAAAGTCAAAAAGGGTGATCTTCTCACTGTAATGGACTTAGATGGAGTAGAAAGACATCAGTGCCAGAAAACAGTTATTACGATTGTTACTAACTATAACAGCTATACTGATATTGCTCAGGTGAAAACAGGTTCAATTACGCCTGATGATATTATTATGGAGTTATCACTTTAGTCAGTTCTTTGAACTGACTTTTTTGGAGAATAATATGAAAACAATTGTCAGTGATTTAGATGGCACATTACTTAACAGTTATGGAGAAGTAGATTCCTTTACTAAAGAAGTATTGAATACATCACCTATTTATAAAATTATTGCGACAGGACGTAGTTACAAGACAGCTTCTCCTTTGTTGAAGGGAGTAGATATAGATTATTATGTATTATTGAATGGTGCGGAATGTCGAAATGGTCAGGGTGATATTCTTTATAAAGAAAATATCGATTTAAAGATTGTACATACTATTATGAATGGCTTATTAGAACGTCATATAGATTTTGAAATTAATACGGAAGAAGGAGATTATTCTACTGATACTGTATTTTGTGATACAACAGCACAACTCACTAAGCAACATCTTCAAGATTATAAAGAAATAAGAAAGATATTTATATTTGTGCATGATGAACAGAAAATTAATCAAATCAAACACTGGCTTGATCAAATAGAAGGAATTAATGTCACTTCATCATCCTGGTGGAATATTGAAGTTACATCAATGAATGCGAATAAAGCACTTATGGTAAAAAGAGTGATAGAAATACTTCATACTTCTGATGATGTTTATGTATTTGGTGATGGTTATAATGATATGAGTCTTTTTAAAGACTATAAGCATACACGAGCTATGAGTAATGGTGTGAATGCACTGAAACAGATAGCAGAAAAAGTGATTGATAGTAATGATAATCATGGTGTTGCGAAAGAAATAATTGATTTGGTTAAGGATTAGAAAAAGCAGGCGGTGCCTGCTTTTAAATTATTTCAAAATATTTTAATGCATTATATAAACCATCTTCATCGATATCATCTGTGACATAGTCTGCAGCTTTCTTAACATCATCATCTGCATTACCCATGGCAACAGAAATCTCTGTATATTCAAACATATCAATATCATTCTTGCCATCACCAAAAGACATTGTTTCACTTTGATCAATAGAATAATACTTTAATACTTCATGAATACCATTCTGTTTACCACCCGTCGCAGGAATGATATCCACTGCCTGAGGGTTCCATTGTGTTTCTTTACAATGAGGCATAAGTTCCTTAATTTCTTTTAATCTTTCATCATTTGTATCATAAGGAATGACCTGATAAATAGAATGTGTATAACCTCTATGAATATCTCCTAATTCTGGTAGTGGTGTAGAAATAGCTTTCTGTACTTTTTCTACTACTTCGTTATTAAAGTTGATATACATGAGTTCATCTTCTACAAATATGCAAGGCATATGGTTTGTATCTACATAATTGATGATGTTGTTGATGTCTGTTTGTTCAATAGGAAGTCCATAAATCATTCCTTCTTTATTGAAACAATACTGTCCATTTAAAGTGACACAGGCATCAAACTCTAAATCCTGTATAGGAAGATCCCTCATCTCACTTAAATGTCTACCTGTCGCAACAAATGTAAGTATACCTTTTTCTTTTAATAGTCTTAATGCTTCTTTAGTAGATTCTGGAACACTATACGTAGTATGTGAAAGTAATGTTCCATCTATATCAAAGAAAATTGCTTTTATCATAATTTCCTCCATTTCCCCGCGCCTTCGTTGCGCGGACACAAATATATAACCAAACTCAAATCCCCCAAAAC
>NZ_JBEHVX010000109.1:0-6958 GCF_040227455.1 Catenibacterium sp. RTP21428st1_D7_RTP21428_210409
GTTTTGGGGGATTTGAGTTTGGTTATATATTTGTGTCCGCGCAACGAAGGCGCGGGGAAATGGAGGAAATTATGAAATATTTACAGTACTTCTCAATAAATGGATTATCAAATTCACGAAGAGAGACTTCATCTAGAATACGCTGCTTCTCCTTTGATAAAAAATCCTGGTAATACCACTTCTCTAATGTAATGAATATGGTTGCATGCGCTTCATAGACATCAATTACTTTCATAATAAAATCATCAGACTCTATATAGTCTTTGTCTTCTATTCTATCTAGATAAGTATATTTAAATAGATTAAAATATATTTCCTTTAAAACATCATCCTTAGAACGATAATGGAGATAAAATGCCTGCCTCGACACATCAGCATTATGACATATCTTTCCTATTGTCAGATCTTCATAATCACTCTCCTTTAGTAATTCCACAGTGCTTTCATAAAGTCTTTTTTTCGCTTCTTTTTTCATATCGTGATCCGCCTTTAATTCAATTTTACCTTATTTTAAGGCAATAAAAAAGCATCAACTCTTTTGGAGTTGAAACTTTTCGCTTTATATGTCAAATTTGACATTTATTTGTTTTGAAAAGCTCTATCATCTATCTCTATCACATTCCAAAACAAAGCATATCCATCTTTACCGCCACTATTAGCCCAGGCACTTTCTTTGTGTATTTCTCCTCGAGGACTCCAGTCATATTCATCATCAACACAAGATTCTATATCAATATTCATAGAATTAAAGCTCTTAGAAGCACTCTCATACAATGCCTTCACTGCTTCAGCGTGTGTTTGAAATAGTCCTTCTACTTCAATGTTTTCTCCATTTTCATTGTCTCCATAAATGACTGCATACATAGTAACACCTTCTTTCTTCTTTCATTATAGTTCTTTTACTTGTAACTGTTAAATAATAAGAAAAGTAATTTCTTATAAACATAATATTACTGTACTTATTTACACAAAATTATGCTAGAATGCATGTATATCATAACTAGGAGAAGAATATGAAAATAACAGATTTGATGAGTAAAGAAGCCATCAAGATTCATGGACATGCCTCTAGCAAGATGGATGCAATTGAACAAATGGTATCTTTAATGTATAGACAGGGTAATGTCTCTGATAAAGAAGTATATAAAGAAGCAGTTATAGAAAGAGAAAATCTTTCTACTACAGGTATGGTAGATGGTATTGCGATTCCTCATGCAAGAACAAATGCGATTACTCAAGCAGGTATTGCGGCAATGACACTACCTGAGGGTGTAGATTATGAGTCTATGGATGGGCAGCCTACGACTCTTATTTTCTTGATTGGGGCACCGGATAATGGCGAAAATTTACATTTACAGGTATTAAGTGAATTATCTACATTACTTATGGATCATGATTTCTGTGAAGATTTAAAGAATGCAGGAACACCTGAAGAATTCTTATCTATTATTGATTTAGCACAAAGTGCTAAACATGAAGCAGAAACAGTAGAACATCCAGAAGTCTTAGCAGTCACTGCCTGCCCTACAGGAATTGCACATACTTATATGGCTGCAGAAGCATTAGAAAAGAAAGCTAAAGAAATGGGTGTATCTATTAAAGTAGAAACACAGGGTTCAGTAGGGGTTAAGAATGAACTCACTCAAGAAGATATAGAAAACGCAAAGGGTGTTATTATTGCGGCTGATAAGAATATCTCTTTAAACCGTTTTAATGGTTTACCACTTTATAGTTGTCCTGTGGCAAGAGGGATTGATGAACCAGAAAAGCTTATTCAGATTATCTTAGATCAACGAGTACCAGTCTATAAGGGTGAAAAAATAAAAGTAGAAAATAATCAGGAAAAGGGATGGCATATTCCTTATAAACATTTAATGAATGGTTTCTCTCATGCTTTACCTATTCTAGTGGCTGCAGGGTTTATGAGTGTATTTGCACTTGGTTTTACATTTCTTGAACATACACAGTACTTTGATATTTTGAATGTACTTGGAAATATTCTCTATTTATTTGTTTTACCTGTATTTTCAGGCTATATTGCGATGAGTATTGCGGATCGTCCAGCCTTAGGACCAGGACTAGTATGTGGTTATATTGCCTATAGTGGTTTTTCATTAAATTGGACTTATAACCCATATGACGCTCTAGCAAACTCATCAGGCTTCTTAGGAGCTATAGTAGGAGGTTTTCTTGCTGGATACTTAGTACTTGCAGTAAAAAGATTGTTTAAGAATATTCCTGATATGTTTGATGGTATTAAACCAGTTTTACTTTATCCAGTATTAGGTATACTTGCATCTGGTATAGCGATGATAGTACTTAATACATATTTAGTTAAGTGTCATACACTCATTATCGATCATCTCTATGATCTGCCTCTTATTTCAGTCGTTATTATTGGTGCATCACTTGGTGCGATGATGTCTATTGATATGGGTGGACCTATTAATAAGTTTGCTTATCTATTTGCGAATGCTTTAGTCTTTACTCAAGCCCCTAATTCAGATGTGATCATGGCTGCTGTAATGGGTGCTGGTATGATTCCACCTCTTGCGATTGGTTTCTCTACACTTATATTTAAGGAAAGATGGACTCAAGAAGAAAGAGGTACTACTTTAAAGAATATTATCATGGGCTTATCATTTGTATCAGAAGGGGCCATTCCTTTTATGAAGAAGGATCAAAAGCACATCCTACCTGCATGTATCTTAGGTTCATTCATTACAGGCGCATTATCTGCATACTATAAATGTGGTATAAAGGTACCTCATGGTGGTATCTGGGTGATCTATCTCATGACTAATCCATTTAAGTATGTCATAGCACTTCTAGCTGGTACAATTGTAGCAGGTCTTATTATTACATTTACACACAAGTCTGAGAATTAACTCAGGCTTTTTTGACGTAAAAAAAGAGGCGCCTTGGCACCTCCCGCGATTGCAGGCTTCACGAGTATCTGCAATCTAATCACAAAAGTAATATAAAACTATATGGCACAGTAAGTCAATTATTATGAAAAAGAAAAAGCACAAAAGTTTAGATGGACACAAGAAAAATTTTACATTTTACGTTTCTCATGGAGGTATAAGTAAAAACTTTATATAATTAAATAAATGAGGTGAAGCAATGAATAAATTATTACTATTGCATGAATTACTTAATATGGTAAATAAAGACAAGTGGGCTGAAATATATAATACAGACCATTATTTCAATATAAAACTATATGATTATAATTCTTTAGAGGATTATCGAGAAGCAATAGAAGATTAAGGTGATACTATGGGAAGAATATCAACACTATTTCAAACAATTAAAGATCTAAACAAAGATCGATGGGTCAGAAAATATAATTCTCATCAACGATTTTACGTTGATGTAGATTGGTATAATACTGAAGAAAACTATTTAAATGCACTACGTGATGATTGGAAATCTGAAGCAGATCCATTTGATGAATGTGATTATTATGTTGATGTAACTAAATATGATAATTTTGAAGACTATGAAAAAGCAGTTAATATATGTTTAGAACACCTTGAATGGATTGAAGAAGTATCTAGATATGGTGACTTTGATATTGATCCACAAAACTATAAAAATGAAGATACTTATCTAGATGCTCTAACAAAGAAAATAAAAGAGAAGTATGATCCTGAAAATGAATTTTATTGTATTGATCCTCTAGATTATGATTCACCTGATGAATATTTTTATGAAATAAGTGAAAGAATACATTGGTTAGAACTATATGATCCAAATCATCAATATCCTGTTGATCCAAGTGAGTTTAGTGATGAAGAAGACTATGTAGAAGCTGTCAATGAGTGGAAAGACTATGTTGCAAGTCTTGATGCAGAATTAGATGAAGAAGTTTTAAAGTCTGATGATATGGATGATTATCGCAATAAAGCATTAAAACAAATGTCTAGAAAACGTCCAAACTCTGTTGAGTATCATTTGGATAATATAGTAGAAGTTTCTCAAGAGGGTGATGTATCTGAAGATGATAAAAAATCTTGGGAAGATAAACATAATTTCTATAATTCATTTAGTTCAGTTGATCCTACACAGTATGATCGTGAATTAGATTATCTTGATGATTTACGTAAACAATGGAAAGAATACTATGACCCTTCTGATATGTATGATGTAGATCCAAAGTATTATGATAATGAAGAGGAGTATATGGAAGCTATTAAACAATATATTAAATCCAAGTATAGGTAATATTTCTCTATGTATATTTGTTATAGTTTGACATGTAACATACGCTTACATTTATGATAAACATAAAACATATAAATAAATTTGCTTTTTTCGAAATAAACTGTTGACAAATGAAAATATCAGACTATTATATAAACATACATACGAAACAGAGCGATGAACAAGATACGATTTCTAATCCGCTTCCTATAGAGAGCATCCAGTTGGTGGAAAGGATGCAGGTAATGATTATGGGACCATCCCTTGTGAGCTGTTTTCTTGAAAATAATAGTAAAGAAATCCGTAATTTCTGCGTTAAAGAAATAGCATTCATGGGATGTGAAGTGGTGATGTAAATCACAATCTAAGTGGTACCGCGGAAACGAAGGTTTTCGTCTTAGGCAGGTCATTCTAAGACGAAAGCCTTTTTTATATCTGTTTTATATGTATAAAGTAATTCTGGGGGGAATTTATTTATGAATGGTTTACTTTTACTTGGATTAGCAGCCCTTATCCTAGTAGTAGCCTATCTATGTTATGGTCGCTATTTAGTAAAAACTTGGGGTATTGATCCTAATGCAACAACACCTGCTGTTGCAAAAGAAGATGGCGTAGACTATGTACCAACTAATAAATGGACAGTCTTTGCTCATCAGTTCTCATCTATCGCTGGTGCTGGACCAGTTACTGGACCAGTTATGGCTATGATGTTTGGTTGGTTACCTGCATTCTTATGGGTAGTCATCGGTGGTGTATTCTTCGGTGCTGTACAGGACTTCGGTGCACTTTATGCTTCAGTTAAATCTGAAGGTAAGTCAATGGGTCAGATTATCGAAAAATACATTGGTAGAACTGGTAAGAAATTATTCTTCTTATTCTGCTGGGTCTTCACATTAATCGTTATTGCTGCTTTTGCAGACATGGTTGCTGGAACATTCAATGGTTTCAGTGCTGAAGGAGCTAAGCTTGCACCTAATGCCAGTGCTGCTTCTATCTCTATTCTTTATGTATTTGTTGCTATGGCATTTGGTTTATTATTACGTAAAGTTAACCTTGAAGGTTGGCCAAAAGTTGTACTTGGAATTGTATTAATCGTTGCAATGCTTGCAGTTGGTATCAAATTCCCAGTATATGCAACTAAACAAACTTGGATCTATTTAGTATTCGTGTATATTTTCTTTGCATCTGTTACACCAATGTGGTTATTAAAAGGTCCACGTGACTACTTAACTACATTCCTATTCATCGGTATGATTGCAGCAGCAGTTGTAGGTGTATTTATGAGTAACCCAACTGTTACTGTACCAGCATTCACTGGATTCAAATCAGCTACAGGAAGTTACTTATTCCCAACATTATTCGTAACTATCGCTTGTGGTGCCGTATCTGGTTTCCATTCACTTGTATCTTCAGAAACATCTTCTAAGATGATTAAGAATGAAAAAGATATGCTTCAGGTTGGTTATGGTTCAATGTTGTTAGAATCATTACTTGCAGTATTAGTTATCGTTATCGTTGGTTCATTACCAAACTTAAAACAGACTGGTGTCTTAGATACAGCTCTTGCTAATATGGCTTTAGCTGATACAGCTACACCTTTCACTAAGTTCTCTGCTGGTGTTACTGGCTTAGTAGCACAGCTTGGTTTACCACAGTCTTGGGGACTTTGTATCATGACTATGTTTGTTTCAGCTCTTGCATTAACTTCTCTTGATGCAGTAGCTAGAATCTCACGTATGTCTTTCCAGGAATTCTTCGAAGTAGAAGAAGGAGAAACTCCATCACAGTTAGTATCTGTCTTAACTAATAAATACGTTTCAACACTTATTTCACTCTTTTTTGGTTATTTATTAAGCTTAGGCGGATATGTTAACATCTGGCCATTATTCGGTTCAGCAAACCAGTTACTTGCTGCAATGGTATTAATCTCACTTGTTGTATTCTTAAAGGTTACTGGAAGAAAAGGTTTCATGTTATATGTACCAATGGTATTAATGTTCATTGTTACTATGACAGCTTTAGTGCAGGCTATCTATGCAATTGTAATGAAGCTATTTGTTGCTGGTGGATTTATGATTATGACAGATGGTTTACAGTTAGTTGTTGCCGTATTATTAGTCGCTCTTGGACTTATGATTACTTTCCATTCAACTGGTAAGTTAGTTAATTCAAAAGCTGAATAATTTATACTAAAGTCCCTACATCTAGGGGCTTTTTTTCATGTCTTGAAAAGTGAAAATTTAATCACGGAATAACTTTACACATACTCATATATTTATAAAAAAGGATTATATCGATATAATCATTACACTTAGGATAAACACAAATATTAGGATTGTTCAATCATAAAAATGAGAAATAATGCCAGTTTTGTAATTGTTAAAATCATAAATAACTATAATACTGTTACATATTAAAAGAAATTTACAAAAGGGTATTGACGAGTAAAAAAATGTTTCTTAAAATAGACTTGTGTCTAGAGAGCGGACACAGCAAACTGCCCTAAAGCATGTTCTATAACTAGTCATGTAGAGCATGCTGGTTCCTAGAACCGGGGCACTTTGTTTTATATATTCAGACACGATTCTTAGGAGTCGTGTCTTTTTTCTTATTAAGAAAATAGTTGTCCCTCTTTTGATAAATACTATATAATACCTAAGGTTATTGAGGGAGGAAAGTGTGAAACAAAAATCAATCAAAACGTATAAAAAAAGACAAACTTAAAAACAAGTTTGAATAATTTAGAAAA
>NZ_JBEHVX010000110.1:0-6939 GCF_040227455.1 Catenibacterium sp. RTP21428st1_D7_RTP21428_210409
TTTCTAAATTATTCAAACTTGTTTTTAAGTTTGTCTTTTTTTATACGTTTTGATTGATTTTTGTTTCACACTTTCTCCCCTCTAAAAATAAAAAAATAAGGAGAGATGAACTCTCCTTTATTCATCGTTATTTTGCAGTTACATACTGACCGTTCTTGATAGTAACGATATTTAATTCCTTAACAGGGTTGTGGTTCTTATCATAAGTGAATCCACCACAAACTGCTTCATCATCAGATACTTTGACCTTTTCTAATGCAGCATTTACCTTTTCAGGATCAGTTGATTTAGCTTTGTTGATAGCTTTCATCATAACAGTAACTGTATCATAAGCCATACCAGCAAACATACTTGGAGTTGTTCCATATTCTTTTTCATAAGCTTTTACGAATTCATGTGCAGGACCGCTAGTTGCATCTTTGTTGTAACCACTTGTGAAGAAGCAGTTTTCAAAGTCTGCAGTGTTAACACCCTTAACACCAAGAACACCATCCCAGCCATCAGCACCAAATATTGGAGCCTTAACGCCAGAGTCTCTTAACTGTTTAGTGATAGATACAACTGATTCATAGTAATCTGGTAAGAAAACAGCATCAGGATTAGCCTGTTTGATCTTAGAAATGAATGTTGAGAAATCTTTAGTATTTGCATTATATGCTTCATAGAATGAAACATTAACGCCCTGCTTCTTAGCTTCAGCTTTATAAGCAGCTGCAACACCTGTAGAATAATCAGATTCCTTGTTGTAAAGAACTGCTACGTTCTTGAAATCATATTTAGCTTTAGACTGTTTAGCTAAGTAAGTACCAGCATAAGAGTCATTTGTACAGATTCTGAATACGTTCTTATAAGCTGTTTTACCATTCATAGTGAATTTATCACCTGAAGCAGATGGTGAAAGAACTGGTGTGTTGTTCTTGCTTGCAGCACTTGCTACTGAAAGTGCAGAACCAGTTGTTACTGGCGAAAGAACTGCAGTGACCTTATCATCATTATAAAGCTTGTTATAGTCATTTACGGCTGTAGTTGGATCAGCCTTATCATCATAGTAAACGCCTGTAATCTTAGTGCCATGTTTCTTGTTATAATCATTAATAGCCATCTTCATAGCATTCTTTACGGCTGTACCATACTGAGAAGCTTCACCACTTAGTGGGCCGATAAAACCAAATTTAGGTGCTTTGATATCTGTTGTAGATGAATTCCCATTACTACAACCTACTAACATTGCTGCGACTGCACCAGCTGTCACGATTGTTTTTAATTTCATACATTATCCCTCCCAATTTGTATATGCTCCCTATTATACAATCTCATTTGGGTTTGTCAATATATTTTCAGTACTATTTTTATAACAAAACAAATAATTTTGATTTTATTTATCTTTTTCCTAATTTATTGTATTGTTTTTGAAACTTCTTTAAATACTGAATAAGCGCTTGCTAAGGCAAAATGAATGTTATATCCGCCACAATCTCCAGTAATGTCTAATATTTCACCTGTCGCATAAAGATGAGGGTAGCTGATGAATTCAAAAGATTCATTAAAATTAGAAATCATCAATCCCCCAAGATCTGCCTGGGCAAATTCTTCACCTCTTAGCTCTTTGACAGTCAATTCTAAATGTTTTAGGAAAGAAACCGGGTTCTTCTGATTTTCTAGTATTGGAACTAATTTTGGATGAACTAAACCATCATAAGGGCCACTCATTGTTTGTAGTGTACGAATAATAGAATATAACTCCTGATCAGTAAACTCAGGATAAAAATCACATAGTATCCTATCTCCAGGACGGGCATAGCGGCTTAAGACCATTACTGCAATTCCACTAATACCATAATCAGTAAAAAGAAGTTCTCCTTTTTCTGTATGTCCATTTAGAGTAAATTCTCCCTTCATTCTAACACCCTTTAATTTCTTATAAGCAGGAGTCGTAATTAACTGAGTAATAGTTGGTCTCATAGGGCGATAATCAACTTTAAGTGAGTTAAATAAAGTACGTCTTTCTTTCATACCTGATAATTTACCAGCAGGAGTACCACAGGCAATAGTGACATAATCTGCTTGATAATCTTGATGCGCTGCATGAATAAAATAACCATGCTTACTCTTTTTAATTGACAATACTTCTTCATCACATATAATCTTTACGCCAAATTCTTCCGCTCTATTTAAAAATAATGTCTGTACAGCTTTTGCTGACTCACTATATGGATATAAGAGATTTCCCATATATTTAGTATATAAGCCAATATCCTTAAGTGCTTCTACTATATCAAAATCATGAATGATATCATTTACCCACGGTTTGATGTCTCCATCATAATGTGCCTTGTCTAGATCCTTGTTAGAAAGATTACAACGCCCATTGCCTGTAGCTAAAAGTTTCTTTAATGGTTTGTCATTGGCTTCAAGTACAACCACATCCATATCTAGATATTTTTTCAATAAAATAGAAAGATATATACCTGATATACCTCCCCCAATAATAATCATTTTCTTTTTCATTTTTATACACCTCGATACAATAGTAATGCATTTCCAGTGTATTTTCCAATTCTTTATTGAAATAATTAGTCTTTGTGTTTATAATGTGTAAGGAAATTTACAAGGAGGAATTAGATTATGGGTAGAGCTCATGAAGTACGTAAAGCCGCAATGGCAAAGACTGCTGCTAAGAAAACTAAACTTTATTCTTACTATGGTAAAGAAATCTATTTAGCAGCGAAGGCAGGCGGCCCTGAACCGGACGGTAATCTAAGCCTTAGAAGATTAATTGAAAAAGCAAAGAAAGATCAGGTTCCTGGAGACGTTATCAAGCGTGCGATTGATAAAGTTAAGAACGGTGCTGTAGAAGATTATGAAAGTGTACAGTTTGAAGGTTTTGGTCCTTCAGGATCAACTGTTATTGTTAAATGTTTAACAGATAACATCAACCGTACTATTTCACAGGTACGTCCTGCATTCACTAAATCAAAAGCTAAGCTTGGTGCTGAAGGTTCAGTATCTTATTTATATGATGTAGAATCTGTTGTTCAGTTCAAAGGAATGGACGAAGAAACTGCAATTGATGCATTAATCGAAGGCGAAGTTGATCCTAAAGATATCGAAACTTTAGAAGATGGCAGCTTAAAGATTACTGGTGAACCAACTGATTATAACGCAATCAAGACAGCTATTGAAAATAAGCTTCCTGATGTTGAATTTGATGTTGACGAAATCCAGACTAAACCACAGGAAACAGTTGAACTTGAAGGTGAAGATATGGTTTTATTTGAAAGACTAATGAATCTTCTTAATGACTGTGATGATGTTGACCAGGTTTATCACAACGTTTCTAACTATGATGATGGTGAAGAAGAATAGCGAGAGCTATTCTTTTTTTTCGCAAAAAAATACGGTTCTTATGAACCGTATCTGTATTATTTATGCGCAATTACATCTTCTTTAATAGCTTGGTCACTTACTGCTTTTGCAACAGTCACTGCTACACGCGCATCAGTCGCACGAGGGATGATGTAATCCTTGTTTAATTCTTCATCGCTTACAAGACTTGCTAAGCCCTTTGCAGCAGCTAATTTCATACCTTCAGTAATCTTAGTGGCATGAACATCTAAAGCGCCTCTAAATAAGCCTGGGAAGGCTAATACATTATTGATCTGGTTAGGGAAGTCTGAACGTCCAGTTCCTACGACTGCAGCACCTGCATTTACTGCATCATGATATTTAATTTCAGGTTCTGGATTAGCCATTGCGAATACAATTGGCTTTTCTTTCATTGACTGAACCATTTCTTTAGTAAGAAGACCTGGAGCTGAAACACCAATAAAGACATCTGCTTCTTTGACTGCTTCTGCCATAGTCATACGTTTATTAGATTTGTTTGTAATTTCTGTTAATTCCTGAGTTAAGAAGTCATACTTATCATAATCATCCTTGATCACAATACCATTGATATTAAAGCCATAGATTTCCTTAACACCTAAGTCATGAATCATATGGATAATAGAGCTTCCTGCAGCACCTGTACCACTGACTACAACAGTCACGTCTTCTGGCTTCTTACCAACAACCTTTAAGGCATTGACTAAAGCAGCAGTAACGACAATAGCTGTACCATGCTGATCATCATGGAATACAGGAATATCTAATTCCTTCTTTAGTGTTCTTTCAATTTCTACACAACGTGGTGCACTGATGTCTTCTAGGTTAATACCACCAAAAGTGGGAGCAATCTGTTTACAGAACTTAATGATTTCCTGAGGATCCTTTGTATCAATACAAAGAGGAACAGCATCAATATTCGCATATTTCTTAAATAAGATAGATTTACCTTCCATTACTGGAAGTCCTGCTGCTGGTCCAATATCACCAAGTCCTAGTACTGCAGTTCCATCACTGACTACTGCCACACTATTCCCCTTCCATGTATAATCATAAACAGTTTCTGGATTATTGTGGATTTCACGACATGGCTGAGCAACACCAGGTGTATAAGCCATAGACAAATCTTCCATTGTTTCCATTGGTACCTTCACATTGATTTCCATCTTACCATGATGTTCTTTATGAAGTGCTAATGCTTTTTCATATATATCCATACCTTTTCTCCTTATCATCAATTTTATACCAAAATTATACGAAGCATTTCAATAGAAGTCAATAAAAGAGCACTTTTGTGCTCTTAAATGAATTATAGTGTTGTCACCATTAATTCTAGTCCACCTTCATAATGTACTAAATCAACATCTGAACAGATAATAAACTGATCACCCTTTTTAATAGGCATATCATTGACAGTACCTTCACCATCAATGACTGATACTAACTGGAATGGATCATCATTTTTAATTTCTGTACTTCCTTCAATTAAGTAATGATCAACAGTTAAATATTCACACTTTAAATATCTAGTCTTAGAACCATGGTCTAATTTAGTATTTACAAATAATTTATTCTGATCTAAATCAGCTGGTACCTTTGTACAGTCGATTGACTGCTGTACATGTAATTCTCTTTCTTTACCATCATCACCCTTACGATGATAATCGTAAACACGATAAGTGATATCTGAAGACTGCTGTGCTTCATAGATTAATGAACCACCACAGATCGCATGTAATGTACCTGCTGGGATATAGAAGAAATCACCCTTATGGATTTTAAAACGATTGAGTAATTCATCATACTTATCTTCTTCAATATCCTTAATGAATTCTTCTTTAGTTTTAGCATAATGACCCATAACCATATCTGTACCTTCATCCGCCTGTAATACATACCAAGATTCAGTCTTACCTAAAGAATTTTCATGAATTTTTGCATATTCATTATCTGGATGTACCTGTACAGATAAATCCTGTTTAGCATCAATAATTTTTACAAGTAATGGGAACTGATTTCCTTCTACATTACCAAATAATTCACGATGATTTTCAAACATCCATGATACTGTTTTTCCTTTATATTCACCTTCAACGATTGGGCAATCGCCACTCTTATGACCTGAGATAACCCATGCTTCTCCTGTATGATCACTTGGGATATCATAACCATAAACATCTCTTAACTTAGTTCCACCCCAGATCTTTTCTTTTAAAACTGGCTGGACCTTTAAAATATGACCCATTATATATTCCTCCTATTTCATATACTCATATTCTAATATATTCATTCCTATTTTTCTAGTCTAGCGCTTACTTTGTATATTTTTTACTGCTTACCTGGATAATTTTCTTCTGTATAAATCTTATATCCTTCTTTTTTTAGTAAACGTACAAAGATTCCATCTGCATCAATGACCCTGTGGGAGAATGAGCCATCATAAATATGATTAAGACCACAGCTAGGTGAACGGCTCTTTAAAATAACATAATCAATATCAAATGCTTTAAGTATATCTAGTGCCTTCTGTGCTCCCTCTACATATTCCTTTGTAACATTTTTACCATTAACTGTCTCTACACATAATGGCTCTTCTGAAACTATTTCAGCAGGATTTCTAGGAATAGAGAGTCCTCCTAACACTTCAGGACAAATAAGTACTGCTTCACCTTTCTTATCAATAAGTTCTAATGCTTCTATTCTATTAGAATCTCCTCGATAAGTACAATCATAGCCACATAAGCATTTACTTATTCCAATCATCTACATACTCCTTGATATCATGTGCCTTATAAGCGATTTTAGTAGCTCCTGCAGCCTTTAACTCTGCTTCCCCTCTGAATCCCCAATCACAGCCAATTGTCTTCATAGAAGCGTTAATTCCTGTTTCTATATCAACATTAGAATCCCCAATAAAGACACATTCATCCTTGGTTAAACCAATATCATTTAATGCAAGGTTTAAAGAAGTAATATCAGGCTTTTTAGGATAATCTGCACATCCTCCATATGTAGTAATAAAGCAATCACCAAATAGCTTAGGTACAATCACTTCAGCTACTGTATGTGGTTTATTAGTAACACAAGCAAGTTTAATACCTTCTTTATGTAAATCTTCTACTAATTCCTTAATACCAGGATATGGTGCTGTGTAATCAAAACAATGATCCTTATAGTAGTCCATGAATTCTTGTAAACATTGATCAAACAAATCCTGATGATCTTCTCCAAGTGCACGTTCTACTAGTTTTAAAACACCATTACCTACATACTGTTTATAGTTTTCAATAGGATGTGGTGCTAACCCACATGCCTCCAAAGCATGATTTGTACTAACTGCAAGATCCTTTAAAGAATCAACTAATGTTCCATCTAAATCAAATATACAACCTTTTATCATAACTGCCTCCATAATTACACCCATTATAGCATTCCTACCCCGCAAGTTTAAGAGTAATTCTGCAATTGTTTTCGCTTATCTGATTCCAATGTGATAATGTCTCAATGTATCCAAGTTGATAATGTCCCAATTGGGACATTATCAACTTGCCGTGT
>NZ_JBEHVX010000111.1:0-6931 GCF_040227455.1 Catenibacterium sp. RTP21428st1_D7_RTP21428_210409
AAAGGTGCTGTTTCCAAGACCCCCAAATATTTAGAGCGAAGGTCTGACCCCCACAAAAATTAAAGACCCAAAAAAATCCAGACACCTTTGTCTGGATTTTTCTTACGCCTTCTTTTTATCGATTAAATCACATACATCTTTCATTGTATGAATAGACATTAATTCCTCATCAGAGAATTCAATTCCTAATTCTTCTTCTAAGTCCATAATTAAATCTACAACATCAAGAGAATCAATACCTAAATCTCTTAGGTTAGAATCTAATGTAAGTTCCTGGCCTTTTAATTTACTGCTTAAAGCTTCTTTGATTTTATCGAAATAATTCATGTTGTTCACCTCACAACACTAATTATAACGCAATTTTCCCCACAATTACAATATACTTGTCACATAATCAAAAAATGCATTAATAGCTGCTTCTTGTCGGCGATAATAAGTAGCACGGGAATAATATGTCTTCCACCAATGTTTATGTTCATAGAAATAGTCTTCTAGTATAATATGATAATACTCATCACCAATAATAGATTGAGATTTTTCTATAAATATAATTCGTTTAGTGAGTTCCTGTTTTAATTGTATTCTATGAAGTAAATAGTCTTCTTTAGAAGATGATGAAGTTTGATAGTAATCTTCATAGTTAATTGAAGGATATAAGTTAGCCTGGTTTAATGAGTTAAGTATATTTTTATCTTTCTCATATTGTTTAAGTAATAATCTAATGATTCTGATTTTTTCTTTCTTGTTCATAAAAAAAACACCTCCTATAGGTATATACCTTATATGAAGTGTTTTTTCTCATTAAATGATAAAAGATTGTTTAATATCTTCAATATCTTCTTCAGACATACCGATATGGTATAAATAAGCTTTGGCACTGCCATAGTGTTCTCTTAGATAATCTAAGAAGATCATCATATAACGTGGTGAAGATGTAAGGAAGTTTTCTGTATCTTCATCCATCATTTCTTTAAGTGCTTCTATGATTTCATGGTTATTGGCATAAGATTCACTATAGTCCTTAACGATATCATGATCGTAACATCCTACAAGTTCTAGTAATAATGCCGCAATAATACCTGTACGGTCTTTACCAGCACTACAATGGAATAAAACACCTTCATATAAATGATCCTTAAAGACATCAAAGACAGATTTGATCTGCTTCTGATGTGCTTCTAACATATAAATATAAACACCGCCAAGATCTTTATATTCTTTTACTTCACTTGGTACAACCTTAACGACTGCATCATCCATTAAATTGATTTCAATGTTTTCTACATCACGATAGTCTTTAAATGGTGATGGCTGTGCTTCTTTTTCAAAATCAGAACGTAAATCAATAGTCACACGTACACCATAATCATAAAGCTTTTCTAGATCTCCTTCAGTCACATTAGCGGGTGAAGATGCACGGATATAATGATGGCTTTTTGTATAATATCCTTCCTGTGTTTCATATCCACCTAGATCTCTTGTATTTGTCATCTTATCTAGAGCGATTAAACGCTCTTCACTTGTCATATATTGCATATTTACTCCTCAAAAGGTCTTACTCTTAATGTAACACCTATTTCATCTGTAATTTTCTGACATGCTTCAATCTTTTCTTCACCAATAATATCAACAACAGTTAATACAACATTTGGTACATAAGCCTTACATTTCTTTGCGAAATCAAGCATATCATCAAAAGAAGAAATACCAAACTTAGAACGTGTCAATTCTAGGAATTCTTCTTTTGTAGGGGCATTTAATGAGATAGAGACTGTATCAAAACGTCCTTTGTATTCTGGAGTGACATCTCTACCATAAATATCATTAGCTAAACCATTCGTATTAATACGAATCTTCATATCCTTCTTAACAGAACGGATATAATCAATGACTTCTTTGATATCATTCCATCTTTCCATTGGTTCACCAAATCCACAAAAGACAATTTCTTTAAAATCATTGAGATTGTATTTCTTAAACTCTTCAATAATCATTTCTCTAGAAGGTTCTTCTTTTAACCATAAAGAGTTATTTTCCATCATCTCTTTAGTTTGTCTTAAACAGAATGTACATGCACATGGACAACGATTTGTTGTATTCACATAGCATGTAACTCCTTTAGTAGAGTCTAAATGTGAAAGATCAATATAAGTATTTTTATAAAGTGTATATAAAATAGTCATGTTAGAAATCTCCTAATTCACTTAAATATTGTTCAAAGCATAAGCCATAATAAGTTGGTGTGCCTATTTCTTCACTATAGGCGATACATTGAGATGAGAATTCAGTTGCTTTTTTGACACATTCATAAAAAGAATGATTATTTAAATAGCCTCCCGCAATAACACTTGATACAACATCCCCTGTTCCACTACGATCTGGCCCAATACGATCCACAATAATACTTGACGTTTTACCATGATCATAAATGAAATTCATGATATGTGAGGCATCTATTGGTATTCCTGTTACTACAATCATCTGTGGTCCTTTTAATGAAAGTTCATGGCACATTTGACCTAGTTCTTCTTTAGAGGGAATGACTTCAGGATAGTTACGATCAAGTAGTGTTACTAGTTCTGTTAGGTTAGGTGTGAGAATATCTGCATAATGAACAAGGTTCTTCATACTCTCTGCCATTTCTTTACTATATGTCGCATATAAATGTCCATGGTCTCCCATCACTGGATCTACTAATACAAATGTTTCTTTACGTTTAAAGGATTGAATGAAATCAATAACAATTTCCACCTGCTCCTTTGAACCTAGAAAACCAGTCGCAATACCATCAAATTCTAGTTTCAAATCCTTATATGTCTGAATATATTCAGGCATATGTTTAGTATAATCATCAAAGTGATATACAGGAAACTGCGTATGGGTTGATAATATAGCTGTAGGTACTGGTACAGCCTGAATACGCATAGTTGATATAATTGGTGCCATAACCGCAATAGAACATCTTCCAAAGCCTGTTATGTCATTAATTAAAGCCATTCTTTTTTGTCTCATAGTCTTACCTCGTACAAGTATTTTATCATATCGACACTTTTTTTCAATAAAGATATAATAGAGATGAGGTGAAGGAAATGGATTTTAATGAAAATAAGTTAATA
This sequence comes from Catenibacterium sp. RTP21428st1_D7_RTP21428_210409, assembly GCF_040227455.1. Classification (NCBI taxonomy): domain Bacteria; kingdom Bacillati; phylum Bacillota; class Erysipelotrichia; order Erysipelotrichales; family Coprobacillaceae; genus Catenibacterium; species Catenibacterium sp. RTP21428st1_D7_RTP21428_210409. The sequence goes on from NZ_JBEHVX010000111.1 coordinate 3,117, forward strand.
AATCAAACATATGAGAATGATTGGCTGATAGAAGAAACATATCGACAAAGTGATTTCCATCAATGTCATTTCAACAATATTACAACACAGGATATTGTGTTTGAGAATTGTTACTTTTATCAAACAGTGTTTAATAAATGTGATTTATCGAATATCAAATTTGATAATTGTATGTTTAGACAGGTGCAGTTTAATAATTGCAAATTATTAGGAAGTGATTTTTCTGAATCAAACTTTGACCAGGTAATCTTCAATAATTGTTTATGTCATTTTGCAAACTTCTCTTTTATGAGAAATAAAGAGACACTATTTAATCAATGTGATTTGAGTCAGGCTATATTTCAAGATACTACAATGAATAAGACAAAATATGAGGAATGCAGAATGATTCAAACATCGTTTCTTCATGCACCACTTAAAAACATTGATTTATCAACATGTCTTATAGAAGCAATTGAAGCAACTCCTCAGGATGTAAGTGGTGCAATCATTGATGAAATGCAAGCATCTACTTTTATTCACTTACTAAACATCAAAATAAAAGAGGCATTATGAAATGCCTCATCGAGTGAAATTCATATTCTCAAGGTAATTGTTTCCTGCTGTCATATCATACTGGACAAGCTTATAGTCATTATATAATTCTTTTTGTGATGATGAGAGATCACCATATTTGATCAATTCTCCATTATCATTAATCATAGCTGCATCAGATTCTTCTTTAGAACCTGCTGCAGCTTTTGTAGTTATAACAGGTAATTCATCTAGAACCTTTTCTAATAATGCACTATAAGGTGTTGTTTTAGTTAAGGTTTGTTTTTGTACAAGGGACATGAAATCAGTAGGTGCTACAAGATCATATTGTTTATAAATTCTTCTACCAAGATGTCTTCTTGCATATTTATTAGAATAGATAAAATAATCTGTCTGATGAAGAATATTATTATTGTTTGTATCCCAATAAATGCCAGGTAAATGATCGCCATAGAAGACAAATGTAATAGGCTTATTAATACTATCTATTTTTTCAATAAAGTTCTTCACTGCTTCATCTGTATAATGAAGCCCCATCACATATTCTTCTACCATTCCTCTAACATAATCATTAGTGACTGCATTACCACTTGCTGCATATTTTTCTTTACCGTTATAGTAATTGTTGTCATATGGTAAATGGTTCTGCATAGTGACAAGGTTAATGAATTTACTACCTTGAGCATCTAAAATTTCATCTACTGTATTTGCATAAGCTGTTTCATCTGATAAATAATCACTGCGATCAATAGAAGATTGATGCTTGATTGGATACTTAGACCCTAAATACATAAACTTATTAAAGCCAAAATTTTGATAAACTGTTTGACGACTATAATAAACACCAATATATGGATGAATCGCAACTGCCTGATTAAATAGACGAGAAAAAGCATAGGCTTGATTTTGTGTTGTGACAAGCTGCGTATAAGGTGTTAAAGCAGCAGAGAAGAACCCTTGGTTTAAACCAGTTAAAGCCATATATTCCATATTCGCTGTTCCTCCTCCATAACCTGTACTATACATGAGTCCTGAAGTTGTTGTTTTCATTAAACTTCTAATATAAGGAATAGGATCATTTGCAAGAGTAAGTTCAGGAATACGATATGGATCCGCAAAACTTTCAGATAAGCCCATGATTACAATCTGATCATCCCAGTCATTTCTTCTTCTCCTATTAATTCTTGCAGATTCTTGTGCATATTTCTTATAGATTTGTGTCATTATTTCTTTACTATAGTTTTCTGGCTCATCCATAACAGAAACATCAATATTATTGAGGAACTGTAAGAGAGGACCATTGAGCTTCGCACCAAATAACTGATTATAGAAATAAGGCTGATCTCCTAGATCACGCATTAATGCATTAACATAAGAGCCATCATGATTAAAAAGAAGTGTACCACTAAAGAATATAGAGGTTACAAGTACCCAGATGATACTCTTTTTAAGAGTCATATGAATAGCATGAGGATGCTTCTTTTCTAAATAAATAATCAAAACAATGACTAAAACGACTAATACAATACTCGCAATAATGATATTTTTACCCATCATTCCAAGTAAACTCTTCCAGGCTTTAATCATTGCAAGGTCTCCTGGAATAATTGGTTCTTCACGATAAATAACCTTTAAGCGATTGGCTACAGTAATTACAATCTGAGCAAAACCAGTAATCAAGACAGATACCCAATAATGTCTTGTAATAGCCATAAGGAAACGCGCTACTAAGACAAGCATGAGTGTATTAAGCAAGACAAAGAATTGTCTTGCGAAGAGTGTATAACAGAAAATATTGTATGTTTCTATCGGATTGACTTCAATATTATAACTTGTATTCATTGCGATAAATGATGCAAAAGAAAGAATGTAAGCACATAGCAGCATAATGATATTGATTCTATGATTCTTTAAATACTGCTTAATCAATTGAGTTTCTTTAGTGAACCATTCATTACTTAATTCAAAGTCACTAAAATGTACTTCTATCGATTTAACTATTCTTTTAACCTGTGGAATTTGTTTAATAAAGAGCGTGACTAGGAAGATGACAAAGACAATGAGTAAAGCTTCTAATTCGCTTTGTCTAAACAGTTTATTAAATGATGTTCCTACAAGATCTTCATTCCATGATACAATGTTTTCTAATCGTCCTGCTCCAATTAAGACAAGAGAAGCAATAGGAATATAGCGTATAAAAGACCATTTATCAAAGAATGGAACATTTCTTAAAAGACGAATAAAATAAATAGCAATCATTACTTCAAAGAATGAAGTAGATGTAGTAAAGCGTAATGCAGTGGACATATCTCCATGTACAATCTTAGAACATAATGGCATCATAGTGACACATAGCACATTTATTAAACAAAGGAGAATTAAAGAAATGATTGAAAAACGTTTTTCTTCTGATGCTTCGATTACACCTAGATAAAATAATATAAATGTGAACGAGATACTATATCCATCACTTAATCCTAGTGAGTCAATACCACTTAATGTTGGTAAGAGAAGAAGTGCTAAAAGAATCCATTTTAAATAGCTATAGTTCACCTTCTTCATAAATGGATAACAAATCAAAGAGAGAATAACACCGGTGATTACAGGTGATACATTTCTAATTATTGGTAAGAAGATTGAATAGATTGCATTCGTATCTATTTTTTTGGTAAGCAAAAAACAAACGATTGCAGATATGAATCCTACAACAACTGTATAAAGCCATAGTTTAAGTGCTTCTGCAAGACTATTTTCTTTTTTAGAATAAATATATCCTAAGGATATAATAACAAGGTCTAGCCCTATAAGTGTGATGATATGCTGAACCTGGATGGTACTCATCAAAGTACCTACTTTACTTATATTGATATGTTTTGCATGGGATGTCCAAAAGAGCTGATCAAGAAGGATCAGTAGAGTCCCTATTATTAAAGATAGATGCGCTGTATGTGTCTTTTTCAAATTATTTACTCCTCTTTTTATCTAACGCTAAATATTATATCATCTTAACAAAAAAATAACATTATACAATGTAATAAAAATGCATGAAAAAAAGGGACATAATTGCCCCGACTTCCATAATGTCTTAGAAAAAATCATCAACATCGGGAATATTTCTAATCTTCCTGCAAGCATATCAAAGCTAAGTACAAGCTTAGATAAATATCCATATATAATAGACATTTGTTTACAAACAATCAATGAAAATAGGGTAGACAGGAAATAATATCAATACTGAGATTAATTATTATTTCTGTGCCTCCCGTTGCACCGTACGTACG
>NZ_JBEHVX010000112.1:0-6724 GCF_040227455.1 Catenibacterium sp. RTP21428st1_D7_RTP21428_210409
ACGAAATGAAAAAAAGATACCCACAAGGTGGGTATCACAACTGTCAGGTTGTTGTCCTCCTTATGGGTACCATTTTAGAATACTATGATTTTTATTTTTTTAAACATGATATACCTACTTATTTGGTATGCAACAAACAAAATAAGAAGCACTAAAGTTGGTAAAGAATTAGACAGTGGGTTTGAATTTTACAATAGTTTAAATAATAGTGATAAAGAAAATTATTGGAAAGAAGATACTAAAATTTTAAATCTTTTCTTTGTATTTTTCATAATATCTATGGATATTTCCGTTCTTCTTCTTTTTAATGAAAATAATCTTTGGATATTCTCATTAGTTGTAGGATTAATTATTTCATCAGTTGTTGCAATAATATTGAGTATTAATCTTAGGAAGAAATACAAATAAGTGAATAAATTATAGTTTAACCAAAAAAAATCAAGTTGATTATTGTTTGGATTGTGTTTACAATAAGCCTATAAGGAGTGTCCTCTGCCCATATCTGGGGGGTGCTCCTGTTTTTTTAACATACCGTGAACAAGAACTCCCCACCTTTATATGAAATATAGGTGGGGGCTAAATTGCGGTAAACACCTAAAAAAATTTCTAAAATAATTGTGATGAAAAGCTTGATGTAAGAGGTTACATGGACTATACTCTTACATGAGATGGATTGTTACTTTAAGTAGGCAAGACCAGACACATTAAAGCATGCGCTGCATCATGTCTTTTTGTGTTTGGTCTTTTTTTATTGGAGGACAATCAATCAATCAGAAAGGAAAGTGAAAATCGTGGGAAGATTAAAGAAAGTCGTAGCTGCATTATTTAGTGCGAGTATGATTATTTCTAGCTGGAGTATGACACTTGTCCATGCAGATACAATCACAAATATTGCATTAAATAAGAAAGTTACAACAAGTTATGCATGTTCTGGATTTGGTGCTGAAAAAGCAGTGGATGGTGATAAGTCATCACGCTGGGCAACTGAATTTGGTGAACATGCTGCGACTAATCATTGGATTGATGTGGATTTAGGTGCACAGTCTACGATTTCATCTTTTAATATCCATTTTGAGAATCCTAAGGATGGTAATGCTCTGCAAAGAGTACGTAAATTCAAGATTGAAGGATCACTCAATGGTTCATCTTATGCATTGATTCATAATTCAGCAGATAAACCAGAAGGATTTGGCGTAGATGAAGTAGTAACACTTGATACACCTGTACAGTATCGTTATGTAAGATTAACAGTAGAAAAATTACGTGATGGTGCTTATCCAAGTATTTCAGTGGCAGAGTTTGAAGTCATGGGTACTCAGGAAAAGACTGAGACACCTACGAATGTCAATTTAGCGCTAAACAAGAATGTTGTAGTAAGTGCAGAATATCCTACACTCCCTAAGAAAAACCTCACAGATGGTAATGAAAGTACAAGATGGTCTACAGAAGGCGCTCCAGTACAGTGGTTCTATGTAGATCTAGGTAAGTCTGAGTCTTTCAACCAGTTAAAGATGGTTTGGGAAAGTAATGATGTGTATGCAGGTTCTTATAATATCTATGCTTCAGATGATCATACAAATTGGGGTGAAGCTATTGTAAAAAGAACAGGTAACAAGAAACGTACTTCTGTAGAATACTTATCTAGTGTTAAAAAAGCACGTTATGTAAAAGTTGAAGTGACAAAGATGGAAGGGTACGACAGTGTATCATGCTGTGAATTTGAAGTATTGAATTCATCAGATAAAGCACCTCAAAACCCTACAGAAAACGTAGCATTCAATAAGCCTGCAGTGGCTTCTTCAGTTGAAGGTGGTACTTCTTTTACAGCAGGTAAAGCGTTTGATGGTAATACTAAGGGAACATCACGCTGGGCATCTGATGTAAAGAATGCACCTCATTGGATTTATGTGGATTTTGAAGATGTATTAGATGTCAAGACTGTACGCTTAACTTGGGAAACAAGAAAAGCGACAAAATATAGAATCCAGTATGCAACTGAATTAGACAAGTGGACAGATGCAAAAGTATTTAACAGTCGTCCTGCTAATAAGACTCAAAAGATTGTCTTAGATAAAGCGGTGAAGGCACGTTATGTACGCTTGTATATTGATGCAATGGATCCATTAGATCCAGATACAGGCATTAGCTGGAATAATATTTCTGTTTATGAAATGGAAGTATATGGTGGAGAACCAACAGTTGATGTGAATGAAATGATGGATTCTATTACAGTGGCAGAAGTGAAGAAGGGTGATAAGAAGGTTAATGTAACTCTTCCAGAATCTGAAGATTATACAATTACATTCAATGGTGCTGATTATGAACAGCTTGTTGGTGATGATTTGACTATCTATCAGCCTTTAGTTGATACAACTGCTACTTTATCTTTCAAAGCAACAAATAAGAAAGATAAGAATGATTATTTATTTAAAGAAATTGCAGTGAATATTCCTGGTAAATATAACGTCGAACAGGGAGATAATGCAGCCCCTATCGTATTACCAGAATTAAGAGAATGGAAAGGTCATACAGGTACATTCAACTTTAATAAGAATGGTCGTATTGTGGTGCGCAATTCTAAATTGAATGAAATGGCAAAAACATTCCAGAGTGATTTAAAGGAAATCACAGGATCTAAGCTAGATATCGTTACAAGCGGTGAAACAAAAGCAGGAGATATCGTTCTTGATCTTGTAGATAAGAAAGAAAACTTAGGGCTAGATAAGGAAGGCTATATTTTAGAAATTGGTGATACTGTATCAGTAAAAGCTGAACAGGAAACCGGTGCTTTCTGGTCTACACGTACTATTTTACAGATTTTAAAGCTTAATAAGCTCACTATGCCTAAGGGTATGACAAGAGATTATCCACTTTATTCTGTCAGAGGTCTTATTCTTGATGTAGGACGTAAGACATTTACTATGGATAATCTAACAATGTTGATGAAGGAAATGTCTTGGTATAAGTTGAATGACTTCCAGGTACATTTAAATGATAATGTCATTCCTCTAGAAAATTACTCTAATGCAGGTAAGGACCCTATGACAGCTTATTCTGGATTCCGTCTTGAATCTGATATCAAGAAGGGTGGTAAGAACCAGGCTGATTTAACAAGTACAGATGTATTCTATACTAAGAAGGCATTTAGAAACTTCATTAAACAGTCAAGAATGTATGGGGTAAATATTGTTCCTGAAATTGATACACCAGCGCATTCTCTTGCTCTTACTAAGGTGCGTCCAGACTTACGTGCCGGTACTTATGGTCGTGACAATGATCATTTGAACTTAGTAACTAAGTATGATGAGTCAGTGGCTTTTGTGCAGGAAATCTTTGGTGAATATATGAATGGTTCTGATCCAGTCTTTGATTCTAAGACAACTGTACATATTGGTGCGGATGAATATACAAAGGATCCAAATGCATATCGTCGCTTCTGTAACGATATGATTGATTATGTAGAAAAATCAGGACGTAAAGCACGTCTATGGGGAAGTTTATCAAGTCTTAAGGGTAGTGTAACTGTAAAGGCTCAGAATGTAGAAATGAACTTATGGAACTACGGCTGGGCTAATATGGATAAGATGTACGAAGAAGGCTTTGACCTTATTAACTGCAATGATGGTAACTATTACATCGTACCAAATGCAGGGTACTACTATGACTATTTGAATAATTCAACAGTATATAACTTACCAATCAATGAAGTGGGTGGTAAGCATATTCCTGCTGGTGATAAACAGATGCTTGGTGGTTCTTTTGCAGTATGGAATGATATGACAGATTACCTCAATAATGGTATTACTGAATATGACGTTTATGATCGTATTCAGGCATCTGCTGCATTATTTGGTGCTAAGCTTTGGGGTAAAGGATCATTGACTCAGAGTCAGGCAGAAAATGCAACTGGCTTATTAGGAGATGCACCTGGTACTAACTTTGCCTACAATGTAGAAGACAAAGATGGTGTATTTGAAGTTATCGACAATAACACTTCATATAAGGGTGTGAATGCAGATGTAGAAGATGTTGATTATAAGAAGGCTATTCATTTATTGGGTGATTCTTCATATGTAGACACTAAGCTTCATACAACTGTAGGATTAAACAACAGCTTAAGATTCAAGGTAAAACGTACTTCATCTTCAGTTGATAAAGACCAGATTCTATTTGAATCAAGCTATGGTTCTATCAAAGGTGTTCAAAAGGGTACAGGTAAAGTAGCTATCTCAAGAGAAAACTTTGATATTACTTTTGATTATTCACTTCCAGTAGGACAGTGGGTTGAAATTGAAATCAAGAACCCAGATAACGGACGTAATCGCAAGTATGCTGAATTATATGTTAATGGCAAGCTTGTAGACCGTAAGGGTGATGATGAAAAGGTTGAAGGCAATAGACTTATTGCAACTACAATGATTCCATTTGAAAGAGTGGGAAGTAAAACACATGCTTTTGTGGGCTATATTGATGATATTGTGCTTGCAAAGAATAAGGACTATGCTTCAACGAGTGAATTAGATAACACATTATTGATCTTACATGCATTAGAAGCAGATAAGAAAGTAGATGCTTCTAAGAAGGATGCAATGAGATCATTAATAAAAGAAGGAGAGGCCCTTACTTGTCAGGCTGATCCAGATGCTGTGCGTATTGCGGATGTTGTAAAACGTATGAAAGATTTGATTGCGACTATTATTTATAAGAAGGCTGATTACAGCGCAATTGAAGCAATTCTTGCAAAGATTCCTAACACTGATTTGACTAAGATTTATACAAAGGATTCTTTAGATGCTTTAGAAACAGCTAAGAGCAATATTGTATATGATTTACCAAGAGGTATGCAGTCTCAGGTTGATGCGTATGCAAAAGATTTACAGAGTGCATTAGATCGACTTGTATTATTGGATGTGGCTGATTTATATTACTATCAGGGTACAATGACAGGTACTGCTTCTTCACAGGAAACTGCAAATGAAAAAACACCTGCTTCTAATGCTTTAGATGGTAACCCAGGTACATTCTGGCATACATTATGGAATGGTGCTTCTTTACCACACTGGTATATGATTACTATGGGCACAACTGAAAAGGTAGATGGACTTTATTATTTACCACGTAGTAATGCTGGTAATGGTACAGTGACTCAGTATAGTATCGAAGTAAGTACTGATGGGCAGACTTTCAAGAAAGTCAAAGAAGGTACACTTCCATTAAATGCAGAAGGTAAGTTAATCAGCTTTGATGCAGTTGATGCAAAGTATGTAAGATTTAATATTTTAGCAGCTAAGGGTGGATTTGGCAGCGCAGCTGAATTCAAGATTCATTATGTGCCAGCAACAAATGGAGCAGAAGAACTTGAAGCACTTATTAAACATGCAGAAGGATTGGATCGTACACTTTATACTAAAGAATCATTAGAAAAGTTAGATATTGCATTAGAAAAGGCAAAAGCTGTATTAAAGAAGGAAGATGCTTCAGCAAATGAAATCAATGAAGCAAAGACAAATCTTTATAATGCTTTATTAAAGGATTTAATTGCGAAGACTCCTGTGATCAAAGAAGATGCTGATACTAAGGATTTAGAGGATTTAGTAGGTTCTATTGATAAGAATCAGAAGGATTATACAGAAGAAAGCTGGAATAAACTTCAGGACGCTTTAAAGAAGGCTCAGGATGTTTTAAATAAGGAAGAACCTGAGCAATCTGAAGTAGATGCAGCTTATAAGAATCTTAAAGATGCAATTGATGGATTAGAAAAGGTCAAAGATCCAGTCATTACACCGGACAAGCCATCTAAGCCAGATGAAAACAAACCTGGTGAAACAAAGCCTAGCGATTCTAAGCCAAGTGAAACTAAGCCTAGCGAATCTAAACCAAGTGAAACTAAGCCAAATAAGAAACCGCAGACTAGTGATTTGACACCACTTGCAAGTGTATTTAGTTCTATCTTTGTATCATTGAGTGGTATTTATCTTGTAATGAGAAAGAAAGAGTGTTAAGAGTTAGAAAGGGCTTCAAAATGAAGTCCTTTTCTTTATGAAAAAGAACCTTTAATTTTTAAGGGGGGTCAATAAAAAACTCGCTTTAAATATTTGGGGGTTTCCACTTGTAAAGGGCAGTCAGAAATGACTGCCCTTTAGTGCGCTCATATTACTTCTATTTAAATGTTTTATTAGTTCTTTTTCTTATAAGATCCTCTCTTTTTTCCTTCTCTTTTGATTGTTTCATCAATAGCGTAAGAGGAAGGATTAGAGGATTTATTAAGAGAGTACATTAGTCTATTTCTCATTCTTGCAAAGTTCTGATATCCACATGCATTTGAAAGTATCTTATCTATTCTGGAGTTGATTCCTTCTACTGGTCCATTAGATATTCTTCGACCATCTACTAAATCAAATGATGCACATATTTCATCAAACCAGTTTATAAGAGTTCCAGATAATGATATGAAGCCAGTAATTCCTGATGATGCATATTCTTGAATTATTCTTGATAGCCATTCTCTACAGTCCTCGGATGTTGCATAATGATTAAAGGTTATATACTGTTCCTTTAGATTATATGCTTCTGTTAGTTCATTATCTATGTTCAGGATTATTTCAAGCAGTTGATGATAGTCTATATACCTTTTAAGCTTTTTATTATATCTTGCCTTGTTGAATGGAATATCATTGTAGTTTTTCAATATAAGGAAGTGAAACTTTTTGAGAAGATAATATTC
>NZ_JBEHVX010000113.1:0-6603 GCF_040227455.1 Catenibacterium sp. RTP21428st1_D7_RTP21428_210409
ACAAATAGTCTATATCCTGAATATTTCTGCTCCACACTTCTCTTAAATCGTTACCTGTAGATTATGGGTATTCAAAATAGTTTTTCATATTCCCTTCCCAATTATATATCAAAGAGAGCCGAGAGGCTTTTTTTGTGTTTATAAACTTGTTAAAATAAGATGAGGTGATGATAAAATGTATTGTGATTATCATGTACATACAAATTATAGTGATGATAGCACTTATTTAATGGAAGATGTCATTAAAGATGCGATTAAGATGAAGATGGACGAGATTTGTTTTACAGATCATGTGGATTATGGAATCAAAAAAGATTGGGATGAAGGTCCGATAGAGTACCTTTACTGACAACCGCAAGTAAATGTAGATTATCCAAAGTATTTTAAAGAAATTGAAAGTTTAAGAAAAAAATATCCTAACATTACAATTAGACAAGGTATGGAATTTGGCGTGCAAGTTCATACAATACCACGTTATCAAAAACTTTATGAACAATATGATTTTGATTTTATCATTTTATCTATCCATCAAGTCAATGATCAAGAATTTTGGACACAAGATTATCAAAAAGAAAAATCACAACAAGAATATATAGAAGGTTATTATCAAGAAATGTTGAATGTGGTTAAAAAGTATAAAAATTATAGTGTGTTAGGTCATTTGGATTTGATGACACGTTATGATGAAATTGGCAATTATCCTTTTGAAAAAATAAAATCAATAATTACAGAAATATTAAAAACTGTGATTCAAGATGGTAAAGGTATTGAAATTAATACTTCAAGTCATCGTTATGGTTTAAAGGATTCAACACCTTCGAGAGATATTTTAAAGCTTTATAAAGAATTAGGTGGAAAGATTATTACAATTGGTAGTGATAGTCATAAGCCAGAACATTTAGGAGCTTATATTGATGAAGCAAAAGAATTATTAAAAGAAACAGGTTTTGATTCTTTTTGTACATTTGAAAAAATGAAACCAATCTTTCATCAACTATAAAAACATTTTGCGAAATAAAAAAACATGTAAATACTTGCGATATAAGAAAGAGTCGTCTATAATGTGAAAGGTTTGGATGTTTTTGGAAATTGAAGGAGAAAAAAGTGAAAGAAAATTATGATGTAATCGTTGTTGGTGCAGGTCCAGCAGGAATTATGACATGTTACGAATTATATTTAAAAAATTCTGAATTAGAAGTATTACTTATAGATAAAGGACATGACGTTATGAATAGACATTGTCCTATTAAAGATAAAAAGATCAAACAATGTCCAGTTCATAAAGATCGTGAACCTGGATGTATCCCAGCGTGTTCTATTACTGATGGTTTTGGTGGAGCGGGTGCTTACTCTGATGGTAAATTTAATATTACAAGTGAATTCGGTGGTTGGTTAACTGATTACTTAAGTAATGATGAAGTAGAAGATGTCATTCATTATGTAGATAACCTTTATTTAAAACATGGAGCTACTAAAGAAATTACAGATCCAACAACAGATAAAGTAAAAGAAATTGAACACCGTGGATATGCTGTTGGGTTAAAACTTTTAAGAGCAAAAGTAAGACATTTAGGTACAGAAGAAAACTTAAGAATTATGACAGAAATGTCTAATGAATTAAAACAACATATGGATTTACAATTTAAAACATCTGTTCAAGATATTCTTGTAGAAGACCATCATGCAACAGGAATTGTTTTAGAAAATGGACAAACAATTCACGCTAAAAAAGTTGTTTTAGCGCCAGGTAGAGATGGTTCAGCATGGCTTACAAAAGTTTTATCAAATCAAGGATTAAAACTTTATAATAATCAAGTAGATATTGGTGTTCGTGTAGAAACAAGCAATATTGTTATGGAAGAAATTAATAAGAACTTATATGAAGGTAAATTTGTTTACAATACTTCAGTAGGAACAAAAGTAAGAACCTTCTGTTCAAATCCTAGTGGTCATGTTGTTATTGAAAACCATAGTGGAACAATGCTTGCTAATGGTCATGCTTATCATGATCCAAAACTTGGAAGTAAAAATACAAACTTTGCTTTACTTGTATCTCATACATTTAGTGAACCATTCAATGAACCGAATGAATTTGCCCATGAAATATCAAGATTAGCGAATAAATTATCAAATGGTTCAGTTATTGTTCAAAGATATGGAGATATCAAACGAGGAAGAAGAACAACATATAAGAGATTAAAAGAAGGATATACAGAGCCTACTTTACCAGAAGCAGTACCTGGAGACTTAGGACTTGTGTTACCATACAATACAATGAAATCAATTATTGAAATGATTGAAGCGTTAGATAATGTAACACCAGGGATTGCGAATGAACATACTTTATTATATGGTGTAGAAGCAAAATTCTATTCAGCAAGACCAAAAGTAAGAGATGGTTTTGAATCTGAAATTGATGATTTATATGTTGCTGGTGATGGTGCTGGTCTTACAAGAGGACTTGCCCAAGCTGGTGCAAATGGTATCTTAGTCGCAAGACATATTGTTGAAAATATTAAATAGTAAAAAAGAAAAACATGTTTCAAAAATGGAAACATGTTTTTTTGTCTTGTCAAATTATTTTTTAATTACCCATAATCAACAGGTAAATCCAATTATTGAAATCATTTTTTATATATAAATGCCAACATAATTGAAACTGTCATTTCATATTTTGATAATTGCCTGTGGAATATGGGTATTCAAAAATTATTTTAATTGAAGACATGAAAGTATATTATTTTTTCGAGGACAAAAAAGAATAGAGAAGAGATTCAAAAATAATGAGAACTTGTCCAAAGAAAGCGTTTGGAACAAGATTATCATGATAAAAAGGATTATAGTGACCGATGATAATAGGTAAAGTGGAATACTGACTTATTTTTGATTTTTCATTACCTGTGAAAGTAATGATATCAATATGATTGTTTTTAGCTGTTTCAACAACTTCTTCAAGCCTTGTTGTAATTCCTGAATTGGAGATGACAATGAGAAAGGTTGAGTCTTGAAAACTAGCATTCAACATTTCCATATGAACAACACTCATGGTACAAAAGCCATTAAGAGTTAATCTTTGTGAAATGTAATCAGCAATTGGAGCTGAAAATCCCATACCAAAAACAACGATTTTACTATTTTTATGTTTATTTAATAATTGAATAAAATGAGGTAAATAGTTTTCGTATTTTTGAGCAGGAGCATTATTATGAGTGTTGCTAGATAGATGATAAATCATATCACTATAACCACTAAATTCTAATTTATTACATAAACGATAGATGGCAGAAGTTGATGTAAAATTATCTTTTGCCATTTGTCTAATGGTAATATTTTTCAATTGTTTTTGATTTTTCTTAATATATTCCAATAAAGAGACTTCTAATTCGTTTAAATCAAATTTATCTTTTAAATGATCAATATTCATAAGTTTCACCTCACAATAATTATGTCATAGAAAAAATAAAGGAGCAAGAAAAATGGCAAAAGCAATGTACGACCCTTGGTCAAAAATCGTTACAAAAAATGGCTATGCAGGAGATGAGGTTATTTCTGCTTTGCAAAAATCAATTAGACGTGCCAAAGAAGAAGATGCATGTATGTTTGCTTATGAAATGTATATTTCTTCACCACAATTATTAGAAAAAATGTGGAGACGTTTACTTACAATTTCAGTAGAAGATATTGGAATGGGAGATCCAATGGCTGCAGTTCTAGTCAATAATCTCTATCAAATGTCTAAAAACTTTGAATATGCAGATGGTGATCAACCAATGTATTTCATTCATGCAATTCGTTACTTATGTAGCTGTCAAAAAGATCGTTCAAGCGATTTATTAAAAAATATTTGTATTAAATCATTTGCGATGGGTAAATTCCCAGAAATTCCTGATGTTGCTTTAGATAAGCATACAGTAAGAGGAAAAGCAATGGGACGTGATTCTTTCCATTTCTTACATGAAGCAAGTAAAGTTATTCCACAAATGGAAGTAGATAATGATTATAAAGAACGTTATGCAAAAATTTTAGAAGAATACGATCCAGAAAATGTCGTAGATACAGCCTTTACATTTAATGGTTGGCAATTTTAATAGATAAATTATATTTTGAGGGGAATATAGAATGATAGAAAAATTAGAGAAGGTATTAGAGCCTTTTGCAAATAAGCTCGCACAACAAAGACACCTACAAGCAATTTCATCAGGAATGATGATGCCACTTGGATTAATCGTTATAGGATCATTATTTTTGATTGTTGCGAATCCACCAATTAATTTAGATTTAGTCGATTTACATACAGGAAACATCTTTTTAAAAGCTTTAATAGGTTGGAAACAATTTGCGGTTGCTAACTATGATGTACTTACATTACCATATAATTACACAATGGGATTGGTTGGCTTAATTTCTGCTTTTGGTATTGCTTATTGTTTAGCAGAAAGCTATCAAATGAAATCAGCTGTTTATGGAATTATTGCTATGTGTACTTTCTTAATGGTGTCTGCACCATTAAAAGATGGTGGTATTTCTACAAGCTTTTTAGGAGCTGATGGCTTATTTGTTGCTATTATTATTGCTTTAGTTTCAGTAGAAATTTCACGTTTTGTAAGTAGTAAACTTGTTATTTCATTTCCAGCAAGTGTACCAAGTGCAGTTACTGATTTTGTAAATAGTTTATTACCGCTTGCTGCTAATATTATTATTATTTATGGTTTAAATGTTGCTTTAATGGCAGGAACAGGTAAAAATTTACCAGATTTTATTATGTCAATTTTAACACCAGCTATTTCAGGTGTAGATAATATTTGGATGTTTATGGGAATTTATTTATTCTCAAATATTTTATGGTTATTTGGAATTAATGGTTCTTCTATTGTCTTCCCAATTGTTTTTGCTTTATGTATTGCAAATACTGGGGTAAATGCAGAACTTGTTAATGCAGGAAAAGCACCAACAGCTATAATTAACTTACAAATGTTTAGATATGTATTGATAGGTGGGGCAGGAAATACATTAGGACTTGTTTTATTAATGTGTAAATCAAAATCAAAACATATTCGTTCAATTGGACGTTTAAGTGTATTGCCTGGTATATGTGGAATTAATGAACCAATTATTTTTGGAACACCAATCGTTCTAAATCCGATTTTATCGATTCCGTTTCTAATCATGCCATGTCTTTCGGCAGGTCTTGGTTATCTTGTTCAAAGTATGGGACTTGTTTCATTAGGTTATATTGTCGATCCATCATTTACACCATTCTTTGCACAAGGGTTCTTATCAGCATTGGATATTAGAAATGTTATTTTCATGTTCGTATTGATTGCTATTTCTGTGGTTGTGTACTATCCATTCTTTAAAGTATATGAAAAAAACACTTTAGAACATGAAGGTGAATAATGATGAGGTATAGGCTTAGGCTTATACCTTTTTTATTGAATTTACCTGTTTCTTCCTATATAATCCTAGATAATATGAGGGGGACATATTATGATTATTAGTGGAAAAGAGATTTCAACAAAGATCAAGGATCAATTAAAAGAAGAAGTTGAACAAATGAAAAATAAATATGATCGTTTACCAAAACTTGCGGTTATTTTAGTAGGGGAAAATCAAGCAAGTCAAGTATACGTTAGAAATAAAGAAAGAGGATGTTCTTATGTAGGAATGGATTCTTTAAAAATTACACATGATGCAACTTTTAGTGAAGAAGAACTTTTAAACGAAATCAAACAATTAAATGAAGACGAAACAGTTGATGGAATTTTTAGTACAATTACCTTTACCAGATCATATTAATGAAGATAAAGTTTTAGAAGCCATTGATCCATCAAAAGATGTAGATGGTTTTCATCCAGAAAATGTGGCTAAGTTATTTTTAGGACAAAGAAGTTTAGTACCATGTACACCTAAAGGAATGATGGTTTTATTAGATGAAATCAACTATGATTTAACAGGAAAAGAAGTTGTTGTTGTGGGAAGAAGTAACATTGTAGGAAAACCAGTAGCGCTTTTATGCTTACAAAAAAACGCTACTGTAACAATCGCTCATAGTAAAACAAAAAATTTAAAAGAAGTTTGTCAAAGAGCAGATGTTTTAATTGCAGCTGTTGGTCGTGCTAAAATGATCAATAGTGACTATGTTAAAGAAGGCGCCGTTGTTTTAGATGTTGGTATTAATCGTGATGAAACTAATAAACTTTGTGGAGATGTTGACTTTGAAGATGTGAAAGATAAAGTTTATGCAATTACTCCTGTTCCAGGAGGAATTGGACCAATGACGATTACAATGTTATTACAAAATACTATAGAAGCATTTTATCATCATCAAGGAGAATAATTATGGATTATCAATTAAATGATATTGTAGAAATGAAGAAACAACATCCATGTAAAAAATCAAATCAATGGAAGATTGTAAGAATGGGTGCTGATATTAAAATTAAATGTTTAGGATGCAATGCCATTGTTATGTTTTTTAGACGTGATTTTGAAAAACGTTTAAAAAAAGTTGTAGAACATGTAGAGTAGGGGCTGTAACGAATAGGTAGTATTTACTACTACCTTGAGCGTTACAGCTCTTTTTCGTATATCCAAACCCAAAAA
>NZ_JBEHVX010000114.1:0-6549 GCF_040227455.1 Catenibacterium sp. RTP21428st1_D7_RTP21428_210409
TAGTCTATATCCTGAATATTTCTGCTCCACACTTCTCTTAAATTGGTACCTGTAGATTATGGGTATTCAAAAAAATTGATAACTTCTAGAATTTTATAAATATAATGTAAAACAATATTAATTAGACCTGCATACAAGCAAGTCTTATTCGAGTTTTTAAAACTATCCAAATATCCATATTTTGATAACCTTTTTACTTTTTCGTGATCAATTAATGCAATTATAATTGTTACAACAGTAAGCACAATTGCAAGAATATCCACTGATAATGTATACATATCATTTTCAATTTTCATAACAAACTTTGAACAATCAAATTTATATAGTGCCACAAAAAATAGACTTATGTATTTTGTATAAGTTCGCATATTTCAACTTTCTTATTTGAATATTTAGATTTTATCAACTTATACATAGTATTATAATTTGAAAAATCATGTTCATCGTATTCTATTTTGTCTTTATATCTATATTCTAATAAATTAAAATGTTCTATTTTTTCACCTTTATTTTTTGCATCTATATAAAAACTTTTTAGCAGTTTATACTTATTGGTGATATCATTAAACAGCATCTTTACTTGGTTTCTATCATCAAATGCTGATTTATTTCTCTCAATACATAATTTACATGTCATTTGCATAGATTTTTTGTTTTGAATATCATTAAATACATCTCTATTTAGATGAATACTGCTCAAAATTTCATCCGAAGGAACTGCATAACTAAATTCAATATTCCCAATAATATCTTTTTCCATAATTCTTTTAATAATATCTTTAGTTAGAATATTAGCAAAAATAACGTTTGTGATATCCTTTTTATATTTATCAATCAAAAGCTTTTTTACAGCCGTTCCATATCCAATACCTTCAGAACTGCATATTGTAGCAATGCAAGTGTTAAAGTCCATATAAAAATATAATATTGTATTGAGTTGTTGATTCTCTTTAATATTAATTGGTCCACTTTTGAAAGTATCTTTATCCCTTATTTCAATCGCATTATTCATATTCACTTTACCGATTTTTAAAAACATTTCTTCCTGATTAAAAATCATAAAATCATAATAATACAATCCATCCAATTCACATGTTTGATAAGCATCAACAGATCTTGTATGATTATATATTTCTTCAAACATTTGATATATCTCGTTATTATTTAAAGCAATTTCAGATCTGTCTTTCTTCTTTTTAACAACTAACTCATAATAATAAATATTCTTTTCCATTTAAACACCTCTTTTCAAGAACGAATCAAATCAAAACAATCTTATTAATCATCTATTATATTTTTACTCAATTTAAGAAAAGTGTTGCTTTGGGTGATCTTATTCAGCAAAAATGCCATAACGATATTCGTAATAAGCTTCCTTAAGTGAAATAGGCATAAGCGTAGCTCTTACCATCACATCACTGAAAAGCTCGGTATCTATAATCATTCTAAGAATTTCAGAAGCCATTTCCTTTTTCTTGAACTTATACTTAACCTGCTTCTTAAGAAGCAGAAAATCTAAATAACCTTGTATATATCTGGTTCCAATACCTCTTGTTGTCTGTATCATTAAACTCACTTCTGTCATCATCTCATTGACAGAACCTAATGATTTTCCGTCATCAGTAAGATATCTCTTCTCTATAGGAGATGTCTTTATCTTATTGTTTACTGCTTCAAGATAGTTGGCAAACTGCTGTATACTAGCCTTTGAATCTGATATGAACTCTTTTACATCATCAAAGTATTCTTTATTCGCTTTATATTTATCGAATGACTCACTTCCAAGACCTGATACCTGCATCATCATATGATCATTTTCATCTGTAGCACAGACAATGGCAACCTTGTGATGAGATATTTCTCTATATGCAGCCTGTTTACCTCTTTTCTTTGAGTATCTAGGCATATTTTGAGGACGTGTTCCCTTTAGGTTGATACTTTTATACTGTGTATCTTAATAAACTTCACCAGATAATTTCTGATGACCCATAATTTCAGAGGCTGCATGATAAAGTTTATGACGCATATAGAATCAGGTTGTCTTGCTTGTCCCCAAGACTTGAGCCTCACCCTCTAGAGGCATTTTATATAGGTCCAGTCCAATGAAGTGAAGCCACTGGTCCAAAGTAAAATGAGACCAGTAGAATAAGGTGTTGGTTCTATCACTAAAAGACTTGTGACAGTCAAGACAGATATATCTCTGATGTCCGTTCTTATCTTTTCCATTCTTCTTGAAATGAACTGAACCACATATAGGGCATGCCTTATGAGATAAATCAATACCTTCATCAGCCTGTTCATATAATGATTCAATAAGCTTAGTTACACAATCCTTACCCTTAGTTCTTAGATAGTTTTTTACGTGGTTTTCAGTTGCCATAGCACTCACCTGAGCATTTAAGATCATTTTACAACTATTCAAAAAATGATGATTTGAGTCAAATGGTTATAAAGTAGAGAATCAGGCGTTAAGTTAAATTTAATGATCTAGTAGTAACACTTTTCATAAACTGAGCGTTAAAACTTACCTTTTTCTTTTTCAACTAATGTATGTATATATTTACTTACTTGATCATGTAGACCTTCTCTATCTAAGGCAAAATCTATTGTTGCTTTTATAAATCCAAATTTATCCCCTACATCATATCTCTTTCCTTCAAAATCATACGCATACACCGCTTGTCTATCTAACAATCTTTTAATAGCGTCTGTTAACTGGATTTCTCCTCCTGCTCCTTTTCCTTGTGTTTCTAACAGTCCAAAGATTTCAGGTGTCAATACATATCTTCCTAAGACTGCTAGTTGACTTGGTGCTTTCTCTACGGCTGGTTTTTCCACCATATCTGTTAGTTTTACCAGTCTTCCTTTTGCTGGATGTGATTTTGATGGTTCTACGATTCCATATTTGCTTACATCTTTTTTATCAACTGTTTGTACTCCTATTACTGATGCTGATGTTTTACTATATTGTTCTATTAGTTGTTTTAAAGCTGGTTTTCCTTCTTTATTGACAACTACATCATCTCCTAATAGTACAGCAAATGGTTCATCTCCAATGAATGATTTAGCACATAAAACTGCATGTCCTAATCCTTTTGGTTCTTTTTGCCTAATATAGTAAATATTAGCCATATCTGCTATATCTTGGATCATTTTTACTTGTTCTAGTTTTCCTGATTCTTTTAATCTTTCTTCAAGCTCATAGTTTTTATCAAAATGATTTTCCATCGCATGTTTATTACTGTTTGTAATAATCAAGATTTCTTCTATTCCACTATCTACTGCTTCTTGAACAATATATTGGATTGTTGGAATATCTACAATTGGTAACATTTCTTTGGCGATTGCTTTTGTTGCAGGAAGGAATCTTGTTCCTAAACCTGCTGCTGGTATAATTGCTTTTCTTACTTTCATTTGTTTATCCTTTCTTCTTAAGAATTTTATTTAAAAACATCATCACACTTTTGTCTTTTAATATTATCAATATACCGAAATATACAATAATTCCTAAAACAATTTGTATCATTGTATAAATAATACCTATTGGCATTATCCTAGAGATAATCAATATGCAACATAACATGATTATAGAAGAAATAATGTATTTATAAATATTCATTATCATCTGTTTTAATCTAAAAAAGCTCCTGATAAAATATAATTGTGAAAGTGTTACACTTGTTTCAGCAATTAATGTTGCTACAGCTGCACCATAAGATAAAAAACGAGGTATTAAAACTAAATTTAAAAGTAGATTAATAATCATCCCTACACACACTGCAACTGTATATTCTTTTTGCCTACCTGTCGGCAATAAAAATTGTGTTCCTACAACATTTCCATATCCAATAATAATTATTATTGGTGAAATAATTATCATGTTTAGTACAACTTTTTCATACCCAGTGCCAAAAAACCATGGAACAAATCCTTTAGATATTCCAACCAACCCAAAACATAATGGAAATGCCAAAAATGAAATAAATTGAAATGAAGTATATATACTTTCTTTGACTTCATTCATTTTTCCCTCTTTGTACATATTAGCCACCCTTGGTAACATTACAGTTCCTAGTGACGTTGCAAGAGTCATTGCCATTTTGATGATCTTTTGAGACTGTTCATAATAACCAACTTCAGCAGTATCTCCTGTTAAAGCACCTATCATTGTTTTATCTAACATTGTATAAATTGATGTAGCTATTTGCGGTAAAAACAACACAATCGTTGGTCTTATATGCTTCTTGATGTTTAATGTGTTTAATTTTACTTTCTTTACAAATTTAGGAAGATACATCCACATTGATAAATTACCAAATAATAATGTCACAGAATAGCTTAATACATATATCGGCAAATCTGATTGTGCTTTAACAAATGTGAAAATAATGATCAATCCGCAAATCTTAACTAAAGTATTTCTAATAACAATTTTCTTAAAATCTTCCATTCCCTGATATAACCAAGAAATATCAAACATTGATGCTATGACATCGATAATTTGAATAGAAAAAATAAAACCATATGTTTTATTTTGACAAAATGTAAAATAATATAAAATAATACTTATTGAAACCGTAAATATTCTAAGTATTAATAATTTAAAAAATACTTTACTTCTTTTATCTATATCTTTTTGATAATATGCTATTTCTCTTTGTCCATATAAATTTAATCCGATACACCCAAATAAAATAAAATACTGTGTGATCGAATTTGTATATCCATATGTTCCAATTCCTTTTGCTCCTAATACTCTTGATACATATGGTGTTGTAATAAGAGGCAAAATAATAACAAGTAATTTGAATACCCATAATCTGCAGGAAACAGTATTTTGGATCTTTGTTTGTTCTTTCTATTGTCTGTTTAAAAGGGTTCCATTAAAAATGTATTTATGGCATACCTGTGTTTTGTGGGTATTCAAAACAAGTAATTGATAGCTAATGTTATAGAGATAATTTTTTATAACTTTCTTATCCATTAACATTTCCTTTCATTCTTCTATCGTAAATAAGTTTTACAAACCATCTAGCATATGTAAATAGTAATATTTTTATTTTTTGATGGCAATCATATGAATATTTTATACATTCTTTTTCTATATCAAAAAGAGATATTTTATCAACTATTGCTTTATCTTCGTTAGGTAATCTCCCATAAATTGAAGTCAATTGATAAAATGATGAACTAATATACTTTTTAGCAAACATAATATATTTTTTTTCTAACAATAAGCTATCAACAAGCATTCTTTCTTCATTAACTATATATATAATATCCTCGATTTGTTTCAATGTTGGTGTTTTGGTAGCACTCCCTTTTCTCTTACGATAAGCATAGAATTCTACATTAGTTTGACATATTTTACATTCTTCAGATAATAATACTTTTAAAAAGAATAAATGATCCTCTTCATAAGAAATACTTCTTGGAAATAATATATTATTTTTTAACAAAAAATCTCTTTTATAAAATCCTAACCAAGGAACTACTTCGTTACTATGTTCATTAATTGCATATTTCAAAAAGTCTTTCCCCTTTAATACTTTATTTATATAAGTCATTTCAGGTATATCATGTGATAAATATTTCTTACTCTCATCATCATAAATTCCATAAACTCCTCTTATCACATCTAAATCATATTTATGGCATATATCCAAAAAATTTTGTGAAAAATTAAGTTTATAAAAATCATCACTATCAATAAAACAAACATATTCACCATTTGCTTTTTGTAACCCAACATTTCTAGCAATAGAAATCCCTTCATTTTCTTTATTAATCAACTGTACATTCTTCATATTACTTATATAGTTTTGAATTATTGATTGAGAATTATCTGTAGAGCCATCATTTACAATTATAATTTCATATTCTTGACATGTTTGAAAATCAATAGATTTCAAACAGTCCAATATATATTTCTCAACATTATATACAGGAACAATAAATGATAAACTAATTTTATTCAGCATACACTTTCCTCCTTAAATTACCAATATAAAATCCAAAATAAAACCATAAACTAAAACATTTAACACCAGGGCCAAATGGAGCCAATTCTTCAAATAAACCATTAACAATTAACATAATACTTAATAAAAAAACCAAGTGTTTTAATTTTTTATTTGTTTCATTTATATTTTTATTTTTCTTCATCACATATAAAGCAGGATAAAAACTGTATATAATTACTGGAATTCCTCCCAAAATTCCATAGCTCAATAAGGTTGCTAATATATTACATTCAATATATGTACCTCCGGTACCTCTTAACCAATATTTTGGAATCATTTTAAAAAAATAATCATATTGTGTATTTCTTCCCGATGTGATTGTACTTAAATCTGTTTTTGATCTATTATTGAAAAATATTTTATTTATTATAAGATTATTTGAATACCCACAAACCACAGGTCAGTGAAAATTAAATTTCATAAACACCGATTAAACGGCGTTCATGAATCTGAACCAGACACATGAATTTCCCATCTGTTCTATAATTAGATTAGAAATTAGATGGAGGTATAATCATATGTCAAA
>NZ_JBEHVX010000115.1:0-6503 GCF_040227455.1 Catenibacterium sp. RTP21428st1_D7_RTP21428_210409
TTCACTACACTTGGCGGTAAATACCTGTGGTCAGACTATCTCCGACTGAATTAGTGCCATGCCCGGCACACGCAAAAGGATTGAGTCAAATGGCTCAATCCTTTTTATTTGTTTTAATCAACAGTTTTATTGTAAAATTCATCAGAATTCAATGTATTCTCATAGTTGATAGCACATAAAGATGTAAAGAACAAATCAAAGATAAACTTAGTAGAAATACTGAAAATAACATCTCGTAATTTCACAAATGTCTCATTGCTTTCTGCCTTGATTGTATATGTGACACATTTAGAGATTGGTCCTTTATCATCTGGTGTAATAGCAATAGTTGTAATAGCTCTACGGCATAATATACGTGCATTATCTAGAATATGTCGTTTATAGCCAGTTTTAGTAACCAAGATAACAACATGAGTTGATGGAACATTTAGACTAGCATGTACCTGTAAGTCCTGATTTTCATACACATAAACTGGTTTGCCAATTGGCATCAAAATATGTTGCGCATAATGTGCAATATCTGCGTTCATATCTGTCGCAATAATATCAATTGCCTCACATTTATTTAATACATCAATAATTTCATCATATTGTGTAAGTGATATATTATTTTTTGTACGGGCGATTATATTATCATAAAGCTGTGCTGTTTTATTAATGCATTCAAGTCCACTATCATTTTTGTTAAGTTCTACTTTAGGCATATGCATATCACGTAGTTTTAATACAATATCAAATTTGAAGTCATTAAAATTTGCATAACCGAACTTTCTAGAAAGTCTCAATATAGATGTTGGATTAGAATAAGTCAAACGTGCCAATTCTCTTGAAGACATATAAGGCACCTGATCTAAATGTTCGATAATATACTGACAGATTGATTTTTCAGCATCACTGAGTTTTTTATTTAATTCAATACCTTTCTGAAGGTTCCCTCCAGATTCTATAAGTTCATCTAATAACATAACTTTTCCTCCCTTATACGCATAAAAAAGGTACTTTCCCGCCTAGAAAGTACCTAGAAATGATTGATTATTCAGCCTCAGACTGTTTAGCCTGATACTTTTCGTAAGCAATCAAGAATGGTGTATAGATTACAACAGATAATGCGATAACGATTAACTGTGATAATGCACCCATTGGGTTAGCACCTGTACATATGAATCCAAAGAATACTGGTGGCATTGTCCAAGGTACTTCAAGTACGATCTTAGGACAGAATCCACTAGTAACTAATAGATAACCTACAACAAGTGTAACTACTGGAGCTAAGATAAATGGAATATCTAGAATTGGGTTCAATACTAGAGGCATACCAAATGTCATAGTTTCGTTGATGTTGAATAAGGCTGGAACGACAGAGATACCAGCGATTGTTCTGTTATCTTCACGTCTAGAGAAGATAAAGATAGCGATAACTAAACCGATAGTAACACCAGAACCACCGAATTCACCAAACATTGATAACATAGTTAAGTTCATTACATATGGAATGTCCTTCTGAGCAGCACCTGCAGTAAATGCAGCTGTGTTAGCATATAGTAATGGTCTGAAGATTGGTTCCTTAACAGCATTAACCATGTTGTTACCATGAATACCTACGCACCAGAATAATGAGATAATTACATAAAGAATAGCAACTGCAAAGATGTTGTTACCAATTAAGCTCTGTAATGGTTTCTGAACGACATTAAAGATTAATGCGTTTAATTCAGCACCAGTAGCTAACTGACATACTAATCCAATAGCACCAATAATGATTGCAGTTAAGCAAGTTGGAATTAATACTTCGAATGCACGAGCAACTCCAGGTGGAACCTGTTCAGGCATTCTGATCTTTAATGCATCATTCTTACGGAACATGTTGTAGATTTCCATACCAACGATTGCAACAATTAAGCCTGTGAATAAACCAGTTGCAGCAGTGTAGTTATTTAAAATACCACTGTAAGTGAAGCTATCAGCTGTAATTTTATGCTTAGCAGCTTCACCAGTCACATTAATAAAATTACCTAAAGTATAACCATGAGATTTACCAGCTTTATCGATGAAAGAAGCAGATAAATCTTTTGCAGCAAATGATGTAGGAGTAACCATCATCCATAAGATGAAGCCTAATACAGCTGGGAAAGCACCAGTTTCACCATTTGCTTCAGCAATTTCAGAAGCAAGTAACATAGTAACACTAATAGTAATACATGAGATTGTAGCATACTGCATAGCAGTAAAAATTGGGTTAAGAACTTTAAGTACCATAATTGGTTTCCATAAAGCACCTAAACCTGTTGTTTCGTTTACTAAAACGTTTGTCCAAAGAACACCAATGGCACCTGAGATAGTTGCAGGCATGAAGTTCTGGAATGCATTCTTGATTGCATTCAAGTACTTATTCTGACCACACCAAGCACCGACACGTCCTAGCTTATCAGCAAAAGCGTCCATTTAATTTCCTCCCTTTCAAGAGTTGGCGTAACTCTTGTACAGGTACTATTTTACACAATTTAAAATGTAAGTCCATGGATGCGCTATCACGAGCACAATTGTTACAAAGAACTCTTTTTCACATATCATTATCTTGTAAATATGATACAGTTATAATCTATTTACCAATGTACTTTCATTTCAATTATAGCCAATCACCCCTTATTTTGGAAAACTTTTTTTTAAACATTGATTATTTTCCATTATTAAAATGATGTATGATAAAATATTCTTATAGATTTACATTACATAGAAGTGCATTAGAAAGGTGGTAGATGTTTATGAGAGATTATCATGCGCACGAAATTGGAAATGTAGCTGTTTTAGGACATTCTGGATGTGGTAAGACAAGTATAGTAGAAACAATGGCTTACCGCGCTGGAGCAACTGGTCAGATTGGTAATATCCAAAGTGGTAATACAATTAGTGACTATAGTGCTGAGGAGATTGCACGTCAGTCTTCTGTTAATTTATCAATCGTTCCGATTGAATGGGATAACTGTAAGATTAATTTAATAGATGTTCCTGGTACTTTTGACTTCGTAGGTGAAACAGAAGCAGCTTTATCTGTTTGTGAATCTGCTTTAATTATTTGTCCAAGTTATGCTGGTATTTCAGCAGGTACAAAACAAGCAATGTATAAGGCAAGAGATAAAGGTAAGATCATCTATATTAATGGATTAGATAATCCAAATAGCGATTATCCTACAAAGCTTCAGCAGTTAAAGGATACTTATGGTAAGGGTATTGCCCCAATACAGGTACCAATCATGGATAATAATAAGATGGTTGGTTATGTCAATGTTGCAAAGATGGAAGGACGTATGTTTGAAAATGGTCAGACGCATGTTGCCCCTATTCCTGAAGATATGATGGATGAAGTATTACCAATCAAGGCAATGATTGATGAAGCCGTTGCGAATACAAGTGATGAATTACTTGAAAAATATTTAGAAGAAGAACCTTTCACAAAAGAAGAGATTTCTAATGCATTAAGACAGGGTGTAACTGATGGTAGTTTGATCCCTGTACTTTGTGGTACTGATCGTATTGGTATTAGTATTATCTTAAATTCTATGTGTGCTTTCTTTGATTCAGCCAATCATCCAAAGAATGCACTTATTGTAAAGGATTTAAAGAAAGATGATGAAAAGATTTTAGAATGTAATGAAGATTCACCTACAAGCTTATTTGTCTTCAAAACAATTACTGATCCATTTGTAGGTAAGACTTCTTATTTCAAAGTAACAAGTGGTACTTTATATACAGGTATGACTCTTTATAATCCAAAAGAAAAAGAAGAAGAAAAGATTGTGAAGATTTATCAGCCTATGGGTAAGAACTTGATTGAAGTAGATAAACTTCATGCAGGGGAAATTGGTGCATTTACACGTTCAACTACGTGTCATACAAATGATACATTATGTGATCCACGTTATCCTATCCTTATTCCTGATACAGAATATTCTAAACCATATTATAAGAAAGCAATCGTACCTCTTGGTAAGAGCAATGAAGAAAAGATTGCGAATGCGATTAATAGATTACTCGAAGAGGATCCTACTTTAGTTTATGAATATAACGAAGAAACAAAGCAACAATGCTTATCTGGTATTGGTGATATTCATCTTGATACAGTGCTTAATAAATTAAAAACAAGATTTAAGGTAGAAGCAAAGTTTGAAGATGTCAAGATTCCTTATCGTGAAACAATCAAAAAGGAAGTCACTCAAAGAACAAGATATAAGAAACAGTCTGGTGGTCATGGACAGTTTGGTGAAGTAGAAATTACTTTCAAACCTTCTCGTGATTATGATAAGCCTTATATTTTTAAGGAAGAAGTATTTGGTGGTGCTGTACCTCGTACTTATTTCCCTGCTGTTGAAAAGGGACTTATTGAAAGTGTGAAAGCAGGATGCTTAGGTGGTTATCCAGTATTAGGTATTGAAGCAACTCTTATTGATGGTGCCTATCATTCTGTTGACTCTTCTGAAATGGCCTTTAAGACTGCAACATCTATGTGCTTCAAGGAAGCGATGCCTAAGGCAGATCCTGCATTACTTGAACCATATATGAAGATGAAGGTTATTATTGATGATGAGTTTACAGGTGATATTATGAGTCATTTAAATACATTACGTGCGAGAGTGATCGGTTCTGATGTATTTGAAGATGGCTTAATTAAGATTATTGCAGAAGCACCTATGAGTGAACTGATGAACTATGCAGTTGATCTTCGTTCTATGACTCAAGGTCAAGGTGTCTTTGAAATGGAATTCCTTGATTATGAATTTGCACCTGCAAATGTAGTAAAAAAGATTTTAAATAAATAATGAAGCGAGGGAGTTCAATTTAAAACTCCCCCGCTTTTCTATTGGAACAATGATTAAAGATTGACTAAATAGCTTTGTTTATCATCATAGATAATCATTTTGTTTTCTCCTTCATATTCATAGAGTGAAATATCAACACCATTTTTAAATGGCAAAGATAATGGAACATAGCTATTCTTTTGAATATCATAGAGAAAATAATTGACATGCTTATCATAGAAAGAATCTTCATTTTCATTTGTAATAAGAAGATATTGACTTGTAGAACTTGCAATTTTTATACGATAATTTTCTTCCTTTATTTCACAACTCTTTCTAGTGATATGATTAATGATTGTATTATCTACCAATTCAAACGCAGACGCAAATTCAGTAATACCATTCCATTTTTCAATCACCTTCTGCGTTGCACAATCAATCACAATCGTATAATCATCACCATAAGTAATAATATAATCATCACCATAAAATGAATGTTCATTTGATAAAGCATACCCACACATATCAGGTACAATCTTTTCTGTCTTATTGACTGTATCATAGATTGTCCAATACTCATCCTGCTTATTAATAAGTAGATGACGTCCATGAGGTGATAAGTATGGATTTACAGAGCGATGATCAGTGGTTATTGCTTCAATGTTTCCTGTCTTCATATTCAAGGCAATGATATCATTCTCTTTTGTACATAA
Organism: Catenibacterium sp. RTP21428st1_D7_RTP21428_210409; assembly: GCF_040227455.1. NCBI lineage: Bacteria > Bacillati > Bacillota > Erysipelotrichia > Erysipelotrichales > Coprobacillaceae > Catenibacterium > Catenibacterium sp. RTP21428st1_D7_RTP21428_210409. The sequence goes on from NZ_JBEHVX010000115.1 coordinate 5,507, forward strand.
ATAGACAGTATTATTGAATGTACGATTGACACCATACTCTACATAACCTGAAAAATCATACATGAAAATATCATGATGATATTGCACATATTTAAAAGAGAATGGTTTCTTATAAACACCCTTATATGTACGTGGTTTTTGTTGTTTGATTTGATTATGATGCATAAGGTAGATATTTTTTATTTTATCATCCTTAGTATATGTATATCCAAAAGGAGCCTCACCCCCAGCTGATATCCTTAAAATCCACATTCTCAACAGGATGAATATCCTCTTTAGAAAAGTGATTTGTCAGCCATTCTGACATATCAGAATGAAATGCACTGACAGTTATCAAAGAAATACATACAATAACAGCTGTTAAAACCATAGAAAATGAATAATGTTTTTTCTTTTGTGTATATGTGATTTTCTTCCAATCTTCTGGCGTATGAATATCATCAAATTCCTTCCATTTATTCATCATCCTCACCCACTTTCTTCTTTAGTATCTCCCTTCCTCTTTTTAATCTTGATTTCACTGTATTGATATTCATCTTTAATATTTCTGAAATTTCATCTGTTTTATATCCTTCATAATAGTATAAATAAAGTACATTCTTATAACGCGTTGACATATCTAATATCACAGGAAGTAATACATAATCCTTCTTCTCATCTTGAATAAGCACATCTTCTATATTAATTGTCTTCTTATAGAAAACACGACGATAATCCTTACATGTATTGATTATGACACGAATCAGCCAGTGTTTTAGATAATCATGGTCTTCTATCATGCCATGCTTATAGAGTTTAATGAAAACTTCTTGAAAACAGTCTTTCGCATCATCACTATTTCTCAAATTCATGATACAAATGCGAGTCACCATATCCCCATAGGTATCAATTACATCTTCTATTGTCATGATATTTCCCTCCCTCGTATAATATGTACGTAATCAGTTAATGAACTCTATCGATTCATTATTGATTGTACATTCTAATTTTAAGATAA
>NZ_JBEHVX010000116.1:0-6127 GCF_040227455.1 Catenibacterium sp. RTP21428st1_D7_RTP21428_210409
GGCTGAAGGGATCGGTCTTGAAAACCGACAGAGGATTAACGTCCTGCGGGGGTTCGAATCCCTCAACCTGCGCCATTAATAAATATAACTCAGGATTCATTCCTGAGTTTTTTTTGTGCATTATTTCAAATACTATATTTTAGTGGTTCTTATTGGATAAGCATTTTAGTTACCTAACTCTCGATGCTATCCTTTTTTATTACTCCCCTATTTTTTTAGGCAAAGAAAAAAAGCTATCGATTGATAGCTTCTTAGAAAATGTTGAAATATAATAGACAAGCACAGATACTTGCACAAATTGGAGCAAGTACCGGTACCCATGCATAATCCCACTGAGAAGTTCCCTTGTTCTTGATTGGTAAGATTGCATGTAAGATTCTTGGACCTAAGTCACGAGCTGGGTTTAAAGCTGGACCAGTAGGACCACCAAATGAAGCAACTAATGCCATAACTAATAAACCAACACCGATGAAACCAGCACCCTGATTACCATGTTCGAAAATTGGTGAATGAGTAATAGATAATGCACAGAAGAATAAGATAAATGATCCGAAGAATTCGTTTAAGAAACCATTGAGCTTATTGTTTGTTGCATCAGTAGTTGAGAATGTACCTAAGATTGCTTCAGGATTTTCTGTTGAATCATAATGAGGCTTGAAGCAAAGATAAACAATGAACTGACCTACGATAGCACCAGCAAACTGTACTAAGATGTAAGGTAATACTTCAGCTAATGGTACATCACCTACAACAGCAAGACCAATAGTGAATGCTGGGTTAATATGGTTACCAGAAATTTTACCAATCATAAGAGCTGGAATCATAACGGCCATACCATAACCGATTGCAATGACGATCCATCCACTGTGGCTTCCCTTTGTTCCCTTTAATTCCACGTTTGCTACTGAGCCGTTACCAATCATAACCATGATTGCAGTACCAAGGAACTCAGCAATGAGACGAGTAGTTAATGAAAATGTCATAATTGTCCCCCTATTTAATATTTAATTGTGTTTAATGACAAAAGGATTATAAAACCTGTATTTCAATGTGTCAACATGTTTCTAAAATGTTAATGCTTACAATCGTTTTTTATGCATAGGTAGCACATTATTTTTATTTTTGGTATAATGCATAAAGGAGGTTATATTATGTTAGAGATTAATACAAAAGCACCTTCTTTTAATCTACCAGATGAAGAAGGCAATATGCATACTTTAGAAGAATATAGAGGTCATCGTGTGATTCTCTATTTCTATCCTAGAGATAATACACCTGGATGTTCTAAACAGGCATGTGGATTTAGAGACTTGTATCCTGAATTCTTAGAAAAGGATGCAGTGGTAATAGGAATCAGCAAGGATTCTGTAGCAAGTCATAAGAAGTTTAAAGAGAAATATGAATTGCCTTTTACTTTACTGTCTGACACAGAAAAGAAGACAATTATGGATTATGATGTATGGAAAGAAAAGAAGAATTATGGAAAGGTAAGTATGGGTGTTGTAAGAACAACTTACTTAATTAATGAAGAAGGAATCATCATTAAAGCCAAGGAAAAGGTAAAGACTACAGATAATCCTCAAGAGATGCTTGAGGCTTTATCATGAAGATTATTATGAGTCCTGCTAAGAAGATGAGAAGCGACGAGGATGCATCTATCACTCCTACTACACCTTGTTTTCTTAATGAGTCTTGTATATTAGAAGAAAAGCTTAAGAGTATGCCCTATGATGAGTTAAGAAGATTGTGGAAAACTAATGAATCATTAACACATCAATGTTTTGAAGAGTTACAGGAGCGTCAGTTCAAACCACTGACATGTGCAATTCATGCCTATGATGGGATTGCGTTTAAATATCTTCATCCTTTTTCTATGAGTGATAGTGAAAGAGATTATTTAAACAAGCATTTACGTATTTTATCGGGCTTGTATGGGGTTTTGACTCCTACTGATGGAATTGTACCCTATCGTTTAGAAATGGGCGTTAAATCGCTTAATTTGTATGATTTTTGGGGCAGTAAGATTTATGAATCACTTGATGATCATGTGATTATTAATCTTGCATCTAAGGAATATTCTAAATGTATTACTGATTATTTAAAGAAAGATGATCAATGTATAGAAATACAGTTTCTAAGAAATATCAAAGGAGTACTCAAGCAGCAGGCAACATATGCGAAGATGGCTAGAGGAGCGATGATCTCTTATATGGCTAAAGAAAAGATAGAAAATATAAAGGACTTAAAGAAGTTTAATGATTTAGATTTTGTATTTGATGAAAAGCTGTCTAATGATCATTGTTTTGTATTTGTACAAGGGAGAAATGAAAATGAATAAGTTTTTAAAAGGTTTTGTATGTGCACTTCTTGTATTAAGTACTGGATGCGCTAAAGAAGAGAAGAAAGAAACACCAAAGAAGACTAAGAAAAAGACAGAAGAAACAGCACAGGTGACTCATACTGATATTACTATGTCTTTTGTAGGTGATATGACTTTGGGAAATTATGCAGGTCAGGCATATGATGGATCTTTTGATCAGGAATATGCGAAACAGGGAAATAATCCTGATTATTTCTTAAAGAATGTCAAAAGTGTTTTTGAACAAGACGATTTAACTATTGCGAATCTAGAAGGTCCTTTAACCGATGAAGAGAGTCATGTTATTAAGTCATTCCCTTTTAAAGGTAAAAAGGAATATGCAAAGATTTTAACTAATAGTAGTGTTGAAGCTGTGACAGTCGCAAATAACCATTCTATGGACCGTTATCAAAAAGGAATGGATGATACTAAAGCAACTCTAGATGAGTATGGTGTAGGCTATTTTGGATATTCAAAAAGCTATATTAAGGAAGTAAAGGGTATTAAGTTTGGTTTTCTTGGTTATGCATTTCCTAATGCTGTATCAGATGATATGAAGAATACGATTACTGAATTAAAGAAAAAGACTGATTTTGTGATTGTTTATTATCATTGGGGTATTGAAAGAAACTATAGTCCTACTCAGGGGCAGAGAGATTTAGCACATGCAACTATTGATGCAGGGGCGAATATGGTCGTAGGTAGTCATCCTCATGTATTAGAAGGGATTGAAACATATAAGGATTCCCCTATTGTTTATAGTTTAAGTAACTTCTGTTTTGGTGGTAATAGAAATCCAAGTGATAAAGATTCTATGATTTACCAGCAGACATTCCACTTTACTAATAAAAAGATCACGAGTATGGAACATAAGATTATTCCATGTATGATTTCTTCTGTAAAGTATCGTAATAACTATCAGCCTATTATTGCCACTGGACAGGATGCAGAGCGTATCTTAAAGAAAGTCAATACAATATAGTAAAAACTGGACTGCGGTCCAGTTTTTAGATGAAATCTAATAAATCTAATCTATGATCTTCATATGTACGAAGATAGTTAAATATTTCTTCATGCTCATGCATGATACCATTTTCTTCACACACTTGATGGAATATACGCATCAACTGCTTATTTTGTGGACTAGAGAGAATATAGCTATTTCCATACTTATGGATATACTTTTCTTTCAGTCCTGGAAAGTGTTGATCTAGCTTAGAATAGAAAAATTCTCTATTGCCTTCTCTTAAGGTAACACCCATACCAAAGCATATAATTCCTTTCACATAAGCCTTAATACAGTAATCAAGTATCCCTCTTAAGTTTTCTTCATTATCATTGATAAACGGAAGAATAGGTGTCAACCAAACAATAGTAGGTATACCTTCTTTTTGAAGAGTGAGTAATGTTTCAAAACGTTCTTTAGTTGTTGAAACATTAGGTTCTAGCTTTTTACATAGTTTTTCATTATAAGTAGTGAGAGTCATCTGAATGACACATTTAGAATGTGTCTGAATGGATTTCAGTATATCCAAGTTTCTTAATACACGTGATGATTTAGTAATGAGCGTAACTCCAAAACCATTTCTATCAATGATTTCTAATGCGCCTCTTGTATACAACAATTGATCTTCTAAGGGAATATAAGGGTCCGTCATAGCCCCCATGCCAATCATACAGGGTTTTCGTTTCTTTTTCAAAGAAGCATCTAAGAGTTCTAATGCATTCTCTTTAACTTCTATATCTTCAAACAAGTGATCCATATGATAGCAGTCACTTCTAGAATCACAATAGATGCATCCATGCAGACATCCTCTATAGAGGTTCATTCCATTGCTGGAAGATAATATACCTTTAACCTTTTTATAATGCATATTACTCCTTTTCTAAGCAAATACGACAATTTGTATAATGAATTTCTTTTAAAAAAATCATATAATAATGTCGGAAAGAGATTTCCCACTCTTTTCTACCCTTCGAGGTCAGCAACCATTCCCTTCTTAGCTGACCTTTTTATTTATTATTTACATAAAATTGGTTTATTCATTACCTTATATCAATATAATACAAGTGATGAAGATATGTGATCCCCACCATATTCTACATATATCCGCTTCATCAATTACCAGCTATGCTGGTTTTTTTATATATTCTTCTATCTTTTCTTTATTTAATGATTCACCAATGACAATAATGATTTCCTGACCTTTCGCAATTGTTTCAGTAGTAATCTGATCTTTTGCCGCATTAAGTTCTATCCATTGATCATTTTCTGGTATAAAGCCTTTGATTCTAAATACTTTGCCACACTCAGAATCATTAAAAATAGATTGAGTTGCATGAATCAACTCTTCTTTAGTAATTGCTTGATTCATAAAAAACATAGTAGAGAAAGCTTCTTCTTTCTTAAAGAACATCTTAATAAAGCCTTCTAATTCATAACCAGAATGAAGAATAGAATTAAAGTCATCATTATTGAGTGTTTCTAAATCAAGGCAGTCTTCTTTATTAAATCTTCTTTTACATTTAATTAGAGACATTGTGTTATTTAAGTGTGTGATTGTGTTATTGATTTCTTCTTCTGTGGCTTCACTAGAGCGACTGAGAATGATTTTACCAGCATCTGCAGCCTGACAGCCTAGTAAGTAATCTGATTGCTTAGAAAGGTTATTTTCTAGCTTAGAATTCACTAAAGCAATCACATTACCAATCTCATACCATTTATCTAATGGTTCTTCATGAAGTACATCAAAGAACTCATCGACATCATAAATACCTGATGGTTCTACTAGTATTCTATCAAAACCTCTCATACCCATAGAAATGAGTTTTGTCTTAAAACGGCGTCTATGACAGTCTAAATCTCCTCCACCAACAACCATTTCTAGTTCACATTGGTCACCTAATTCTTCTTCTAATACCATCATATCTACATTAATCGCACCAAAATCATTTTCCAATATTGCGATATGCAGTCCTTGATCAATTAAATACTTCGCATATTTCTTAATAAATGTTGTTTTACCTGATCCTAAAAAACCTGTAATTAAATCTACTTGTACCATAAGTTCACCTCTTGATTTTATTATATGTTGATATAATATTTTGTCAAACAGTTCACATTAGTCACATATAATAGACATAGAATACTCTTTAGAAAGTATGTGTGAATTATGTCAAACCATGGACTTAACATGCCTATATGTTTGTGTTAGGATTCAGATTAAAGGGGGCAGTGATTATGTGTACTGCTGCATGTTTTAAAGATAAGGATTGTTATTTTGGAAAAAATCTAGATTATGCGTTTTCTTATGGTGAACAGATTGTTGTAACACCTAGAAATTTTGAGTATGGTTTTAGATATACAGATGAACCATCTTACAAATATGCCATCATTGGAATGGCTCATGTCAGCGATGGATATCCATTATATTATGATGCAATGAATGAAAAAGGATTAGGTATGGCTGGACTCAACTTTGTAGGAAATGCCTATTTTAATCCTGTAGTTAAGAATAAGACAAATGTTTGTTCTTTTGAGTTTATTCCTTGGATCTTATGTCAATGTGAAACTGTTGAGGAAGCCATTCATCTTATTAATGAAATGAATTTATGTGATACACCTTTTAGTGCATTATTCCCACCTGCTTCACTTCATTATATGATCAGTGACTCAAATAAGACTATTACTGTAGAAGTGTGAAACAAAAATCAATCAAAACGTATAAAAAAAGACAAACTTAAAAATAAGTTTGAATAATTTAGAAA
>NZ_JBEHVX010000117.1:0-6090 GCF_040227455.1 Catenibacterium sp. RTP21428st1_D7_RTP21428_210409
TTTTTTCTAAATTATTCAAACTTATTTTTAAGTTTGTCTTTTTTTATACGTTTTGATTGATTTTTGTTTCACACTTTGTCCTCCTAATAGTTAAAGTTTATTTCTTATTATACATTGTGTCAATACTTACAAAAAAAGGAGGTAAGACCTCCTAACTACTACTTACAAATAGTAAAACCACTCTTCTTAAATGTGTCTTTAGATTCTTTAGTCTGTAAAAACTTAATTAAGTTATTTGCTTGTTTTTGATGTTTTGTTTTAGTTACACGTCCTACTGGATAAATAACAGGTGTATCTAATAGGTTGTTGTTGACTTTTTCAAGTACTGTTACTTTAGAACTGCTGGCTGCATCTGTAGAATAAACTAAACCTACTTCAGCACTACCACTTTCTACCCAGCTTAATACTTCAGTGACATTACCACCTAAAGAAATCTTATTCTGGATTGCATCCCAAGTATTTGCGTTAGTAAGTGCGATTTTTGCATATTGCCCTGCAGGTACTACTTCAGGATCACCTACCGCAATCATCTTCGCATCAGTAATGTTTGAAATACCCTTGACAGCAGTTTTTGTATCTTTCCCTTTAATTAATACAAGTTTATTTTCTAATAAATTTACAACACTCTTAGAATCAACAAGTTTTTCATCAACTAAGCTATCCATCTGTTTAGTGGCTGCACTAAAGAATACATCAGCATCTAATCCCTGTTCAATCTGAATCTGTAATTTACCACTACTGTCATAAACACCCTTTACGTTCACATTTGGATATTTCTTTTCAAAACGAGGAATAAGTGTTTCTTCAAAAGTCTTTTCAAGACTGGCTGCAGCCGCAATAGTAATTGTGACTTTCTTTTCAGGCTTCTTTTCTTCCTGTCCACATCCAGCTAAACCGAATACGAGCGCAAATGCACATAAGATACTAACTAGTTTTTTCATGAATCATTTCTCCATTTTTTATAATATACATTTCATGACTCAAAGCTATGATTTCATCCTTATTATGGGATACAAAGACAACAGGTCGATGGTAAGCATCTAGTTTAGTCTTCATCTCTTTTAAAAGTTCATCTTTTAAATCTTCATCGAGAGCACTGAATGGTTCATCTAAAAGAATCGCCTCAGCGTTATAAATAAGAAGTCTAGCTAAAGCAACACGCTGTTTTTGTCCCCCTGATAACTGTCTTGGATAACGCTTTTCTAATCCTTCTATATGCAACTCCTTCATCAGCTGAATCACTGAATCATGAATTGTAATCTTATCAAGTCTGCGGGCCACAAGAGGTGAGGCAATATTGTCATAAACTGTCATATTTGGAAATAATGCATAATTCTGAAACATATAACCAATATTTCTTTCTTGTGGTGTTAAGTTAATATGTTGATTAGAATCATAGAGTACTCTTCCATCTAAGACAATTCTTCCTGAATCAGGTGCTTCTATACCGGCTATACATTTAAGCGTCATACTCTTACCACTGCCACTTGGCCCCATCACACCTAAGCATATTTCATCAATCTTAAAATGAACATCTAAGTCAAATTCACTTAGTTTTTTATATATTTCTACTTCTAAATGCATCTTAAAAGCCTCTCTTTTTCTTGACCCATAACTGATAGATATTCAGTAATATGACAGCTGTAAAGCATATAGCGATAATAACAACAACATAGAAAGATGCGCTATGCATATCACTGCTGACAACTTCACTATAAACAGCTAAAGGCAGTGTACGTGTTTTTCCAACAATATTACCTGCAAGCATCGCTGTGGCACCAAATTCTCCCAAACCTCTCGCAAATGATAATACACCCCCACTGATAATACCTGGCAAGGCGTTAGGTACGAGCACCTTGAAGAAGATACTTGTTTCACTCATACCAAGTGTTCTTGCAGCATCTACTAAATCTGTATCCACCTGTTCAAGAGCTCCTCTGGCAGAGCGATACATGATGGGAAAAGAGATGACGACTGCCGCAATCACTGTGGCACTAAAGCTAAAGGCGATACGCACACCAAATACATTTAAGAAAAATGAACCAATCGGCTGATTGACACCAAAGATGAGTAATAAGAAAAAACCCATTACTGTTGGTGGTAAAACGAGTGGAAGTGTGAAGATACCATCAAAGATGAGTTGAATGACTTTATTTTTAAGTGTCATCATCCATCTTGCCACAAAGAGTCCTAAAAAGAATGTAATAAATATAGAAAAAGCAGCGCATTTAAATGAGATCCATATAGGTGAATAATCAATCATCACTTCTTGCACAATCGTGCGCATCTCCTTTTAAGATTTCTAAGCCATGATGAAGAGGATCTATAATAATATCTAAACTCTCCTTCACTGCCTTGACACTTCCTGGAAGATTAATAATGAGTGTGTTGTTTCTTATCACACTCGCGCCACGAGATAACATCGCACGATTTGTATATTTCATAGATTCATAACGAATCGCTTCAGAAATACCTGGGACAAGGCGTGTGGCCACTTTTAAAGTGGCTTCAGGTGTCACATCTCTAAGTGACAAACCTGTACCTCCTGTAGTTAAGATTAAATCATTCTCACAACGATCACTTAAATTAATAAGAGCCTGTTCAATCATTTTCTGATTATCTGGAAGAATATCTAATGATGTGACATGATAGCCTCTTTCTTCCATATATTTTTTAATATAAGGACCACTTTCATCCACTCTTAATTCTTGACTGCCTTTATCGGATAAAGTAAGCACAGCAACACGTATACGTGAATCTGTAGGAGGTGTATAAGTCACTTCATCATCGCAATGAATGACTCCGCCATGAATGACTCTTGCGAAAATACCAAGTCGAGGCATAATACATTCACCTACCTGGTGATAAATACGACAATGAGCATGACAACTTTTACCTCTCTGGGTGATTTCTAAATCCACTTCACCAATATGAACATGGCTTCCTACAACAAGCTCATTAAAATCAATACCAGAAATAAGAAGGTTCTCACCAAAAGCACCATCTTCTACATCTCCACCACGTCTTTTAAAGTCTTCTCTTTCTTCATAAGGTAATAAGCTGACCTGTCTATGCCATTTACCTGCATGAGCATCATGTTCTAAGCCAAAATCTTCTACTATTTTAGTTTCTTGTATAGGTTTCTTTTCAGTTCCCTTCTTCTCACTAATACAAATTGCTTCTACTTTTCCTGCCAATTGAATTCACCGCTCTTTCCACCTGTTTTCTTTAATAAATGAATATTTTTAATTTCCATTTCTTTACTAATTGCCTTGCACATATCATAAATAGTTAATAATGTCACACTTACTGCGTGTAATGCTTCCATTTCTACCCCTGTCTTCCCTTTACATTTCACTGTCGCAAAGGCATGAATCTGATTGTTTTCTTCATCTATTTCAAAATCAACAGTGACATTAGTAATCATTAATATATGACAAAGAGGAATCATATCACTTGTCTTTTTTGCGGCCATAATACCTGCAATTCTTGCCACACCAAGAACATCCCCTTTTTCTATTGTATTGTTTTTTATATGTTCAATAATCTCATGATTGACTTGAATAGTCCCTCTTGCATAAGCTGTTCTTTTTGTGATCTCTTTATCAGATACATCCACCATAATGGCGTTTCCATCTTCGTCAAAATGTGTAAATCCCATATTACCCTCCTATTTGATTCATTACAGTACCACTTTGTTCATCTTCAAAATGGTGCTGTTCTGGCTTCATATAAATGGCATCTCTCATTACTTCTTCTAGTTTGATTTCATTACCTATATAAGGTTTTAATGCGATACTATTCTTATGAAATAAGCATAATTTTAATGATCCTGTACTAGACAAACGCACACGATTACACTCATGACAGAACTTATGATGTAAGGCTTCAATAAAGCCAATGACACATTTCATATTCTTTATTCTTATATAATGTGCAGGACCATTGCCCAGTCTTTCTGTGATTTCTTCTATATTATAATGTGATGCAAAATATGACTGCACTTCTTCTATTCTATTTTCTCTTTTATTTGAACCAAGTGGCATGAGTTCTATAAAACGAAGACTCACTGGTAAATTCCCACAAAAATCAATCAAGCTTTCTAAATCACTTTGTGTAAAAAGTGGTCCTACGACTGTGTTAATTTTTATATTGAGTCCAACAGAAACCCCATAAAGAAGATTTTTTAATACTGTATCAAGTGTATCTTGCCCACATATAGCAGCATATTTCTTTGAATCAAGTGTATCTATAGAGAAGTTGATCCCATCAATCCCAATATCCTTTAACTCATCCATAGTACGTGCATCTAGTAATAAGCCATTGGTTGTAAGAGTTACCTGTCTCACACCCTCTAGTTGTTTGAGCTGTCTTAAAAAAGAAAGATATCCTTTTCTTACCGTTGGTTCTCCACCAGTCACCTTGAAGTTTACTATGCCTAGTTTAACTGCCACCTTGCATATATCTAGTATCTCTTCATAGCGTAAAATATCATTATGTGAAAGAAATTTGAATTTATCTGGATTACAATATACACAATGATAGTTACATCTATCTGTAATCGATATTCTCATATAATCAATTGTACGGTTATAACGATCCTTCATACAAACTCCTTTCCGTTATTCTCACTTGAGAATAACGCCATACATAGTGTACAATGATGTACATTAAAATACAATGATTTTGTGAAACAAATGAGAAATATCGCTTTGTTGACTTGTTTCAAACGCATTAGCGTATTAGAATAGTATCTATATTACTAAACAAGCGGAGGATAACGTATGAATTTCGTAAAAGATAGCGTAAATCAGCAGCCAATAGTAGATACAGTATTTACTATTGTTGCGAAAGCAAAGGAAGCGAAAGAAAAGTATGGAGCTGATCAGGTTGTAGATGCAACTATCGGTTCTTTATATAATGAAGAAGGTCAGCTTGTCGCATTGGACAGTGTTTACAATTCTTTAAAGAATCTTGATAATAAGGTTCTTGCAAAGTACGCAGCAAGCTTTACTGGTAACCCTACATTTAGACAGAAAGCTTATGATTGGGTATTAGATGGTAATAGCCATCTTGAACATGAAGTAGTGGCAACTCCAGGAGGAACTGGTGCTGTATCTATGACTATTCAGGAATGTTTAGATGAAGGTCAGACTGTCATCCTTCCTGAAATTGCATGGGGTAGTTATGCATTAATGGCTCAGATGCATAATCTTGAAATGGCTAAGTATTCTTTATTTGAAGGAGATCATTTCAATATTGCATCTTTCAAGGAAACATGTCTTGAAACAATGAAGAAGCAGAATAAGTTAGTGATTGTTATCAATGACCCTTGTCATAACCCTACTGGTTATTCTTTGACTCATGAAGAATGGGATGAAGTGATTACTTTCTTAAATGAATGCAGCAAGACTCATGCTATTGTATTATTAAATGATATTGCTTATATTGATTTCTCAAGCCGTCAAAAAGAAGCTAAGACTTATTTTGGTCAGTTTGACAAGATCAGTGATAATGTGATTGTGGTTGTTTCATTCTCATTATCAAAGTCAATGACAAGCTATGGTTTAAGATGTGGTGCAGCAATCATCTTAGGTCAGAAGAAAGAGTCAGTTAATCAGGTAAAGATCGTATTTGAAAAGAATGCTCGTGCAACTTGGTCAAATATCAACAATGGTGCAATGGAAACATTTGTAGATGTATTAGATAACCATGGCGAAGAATATGATCAGGAAAGATTAAAATATGTGAAGTTATTAAAAGAAAGAGGAGATATCTTTACAACTGAGGCAGATGAAGTAGGATTAAAGTATTACCCATATAAAGAAGGTTTCTTCGTTACACTTGCTATGGATAATGAAACTCGTGATAAGTACCATGAAGCTTTAATGGCAAACAATATCTTTACTGTAAAGGTTAATCTTGGTATTCGTGTCGCTATCTGTTCATTATCAGTAGAAAAGACTAAAGGTCTAGCAAAGAAAATGAAAGATATCTTAGATACAATTCAGTAAAAATAGGGTAGACAGGAAATAATATCAATACTGAGATTAATTATTATTTCTGTGCCTCCCGTTGCACCGTACGTAC